>JBGVBB010000209.1:0-2661 GCA_045225155.1 Elusimicrobiaceae bacterium | reverse complement strand
TGGAAGAAGGTGTAAGATTTGCAATCCGCGAAGGTGGTCATACAGTAGGTGCAGGTGTTGTTACCAAAATTATTGAGTAAATAATTTACTTAACAAAAAGAACCCCCGAATAAATTCGGGGGTTTTTTATTTTACATATTGTTTAATTTTAATACTTATAAATTAATAAACCGCTTCTTAACTTGGGTTCGAACCAGGTGGACTTGGGCGGCATAATCAAGTTTTGGTCGGCAACTTTCATAAGTTCCTCAATACTTGTTGCATACATTGAAAATGCTACCTTAAACTCACCGCTGTCAACTTCCTTCATAAGTTCTTTTGTGCCGCGAATGCCGCCAACAAAACTTATGCGTTTATCCGTGCGCGGATCTTGTATGCCAAGCAGTGGTGAAAGTACTTTGTTTTGTAAAATGGAAACATCCAAACTGCCAACGGCATCATTAGCATCAAAAGCAGTCGGTTTTGTAGTTAAAAGATACCAAGTTTTATCAATGTACATACAAAACTGATGGCGCGCAGGCGGAACTTGCAATTTGGTTTTTTCAATTTCAAAATTTTGTTTTAAAGCGTCAAAAAATGCCTCAACACTCAAACCGTTTAAATCTTTAACAAGGCGGTTATAAGCCATAATATACAAATGGCTCGCCGGGAAAATTACGGAAAGGAAATAATTATAACTTTCCCCCCCTGTATGATTTGGGTTTTGTGCGCGTTTTTGACGTGCATTATTTGCCGCGGATGCAGATCTGTGGTGCCCGTCTGCAACATACAAAAGCGGAATATTTTTAAATTCTTCTTCAAGCATACTTATAACTGCATCATCTGCAATAATCCAAACTTTATGCGTTATTTTATCTTCGGTAGTAAAATTATAAATAGGCTCTTTCTTGCAAATATCTGCAACAATTTCATTTATTTTTTTATTATCTGGGTAAGTTAAAAAAACAGGGCCTGTTGTTGCCTCCAAAGTTTGAATATGACGGGTGCGGTCTTCTTCTTTATCTTTACGTGTGAGTTCGTGCTTTCTGATTATACCTTTGTCATATTCCTCGGTAGATGTTGCGGCGACAATACCATACTGCGTGCGGCCGTCCATAGTTTGTGCGTAAATATAAAGGCAAGGCTTTTTTTCTTCTTTCAAAATACCTTCGTAAATAAATTTATCTAAATTTTCGCGCCCTTTAGCGTATACGGAACTGTCATATAAATCTGTTCCGACGGGCAAATCAATTTCCGGTTTATCAATATGTAAAAAGGAAATAGGGTTGCCTTCTGCCATCTTGCGGGCTTCTTCACTTGAAATTACGTCGTAAGGCGGACAAGCAATTTGTTCAGCGTTTTCGGCCGGGCGATATGCTTTAAAAGGTTTAATTGTTGCCATAAATCACCTAGTTTACTTTGTGCAAAAATGTTTTGCTTTTGCCGTATTCAGTAACGATTTGCACTGCCATTTCTGCGACGGCATCCTGTGCCTGGTCGGTAGATGCACCGATATGGTGGGTGCCGTAAAAATTTTCTAACCCTTCAAAAACCGTTTTATCAAAAACGGTATCGGTGGCTTTGGGTTCATTTTCGTAAACATCTAAAGCCGCGCGGATTTTGCCGGCTTTTAAAACTTCAACTAAATCTTTAGTGTTTACCAAGTTTCCGCGTGCTGTGTTTATAAAATAAGCACCGTCTTTCATCGCATCAAAAAACTTTTTATTGAAAAGTCCTTTTGTTTCTTCCGTAGACGGTAAATGTACAGTTATGATATCCACGGTTTTTGCAAGTTCGTAGACATCATTAACGCGTTTTGCATTAAATTGTGCCAAAACTTCATCTTTGGCATAAGGATCATAAACATAAAGTTCAAGGCCAAAAGCAGCGGCACGTTTTGCAACTGCTTTACCGATATTTCCAAAGCCGAAAATACCAAGTTTTTTACCGAAAATTCCGCGTGCTTTGGAATACTCGCTCTTATTCCATTTGCCGTCGCGTAAATCGCGTACATTATTATAAATGCGCCTGTCTAAAGCAAGCATTAAGGCCATGGCAAGTTCGGCAACCGCAAGGGAATTTGTACCCGGGCAATTGCAAACCGCAATGCCTTTTTTTGCGGCGTAAGCAGTATCAATAGTATCATAACCGGCACCGGCACGGATAATAAGTTTTAAGGCCTTTCCCGCATCAATAACGGCAGGTGTAACTTTTGTACTGCGGACAATTAAAATTTCATTATCCTTAATTTCGGCCGGCAAAGTGTTTTCGTCAAGTTTCGGGGCAAAAGTTACTTCATTATTTTGTGCCAAAACATCTTGCCAATGCTCGGGGAATTTATCTGCAATTAAAATTTTCATTTTGCACTCCTTAAATCTTTAACGATTTTATCTACCGCGTTAAAAAGTTTTTCATATTGCCCAACACCGTCAATATCAACAAACGGGAAGCACGCAATCCTTAAAGAATTTTGTTTGACTGACGAATACTTTTTAATACCGTCTTGTAAATTAGGCATACCCGTTGCTTTAAGTGCAGCCGAGATATCTGCATCCACAATTTTATCGTCTGTAATTGCTAAAGTGACAGTGGTGTATGAGCGGTTTTCCGCTTTATCAACCAATGGTTTTAAATAATCTGTTTTTGCGGCAAAATCCCAAATATAATTTGCATGTGTTTTGC
>JBGVBB010000208.1:0-4548 GCA_045225155.1 Elusimicrobiaceae bacterium | reverse complement strand
CTTCCATCGGTTGTTTTACATTATCCGGAATGACCGCATTTTGAATTTCCAAAGACGGCAATTTTTGTGCCTCATTAGCTTTCGGCTCACGCATTGTAACGGTTTTTTCTACCATATGACGCGGGCGGCGTGTGCGGCGTGATTTTTTGTTCTGGTTATAACCGTTATTTGAACGTTTGCGGATGCCGGTTCTCATCGGGGTTGAGTGTTCGGAGTCCCATGCTTTTTCCACGATTTGTACTTTCGCTTTTTTGGCACCGATACCCAAAAACCCTTTTGTAGGTTTTTGTAATACTGTAACATCTACTTGATCACGGCGGCGGCCTAATTCATTTAAACCGCGGATTACTGCTGAGGCTATGTCTTTGCCTGTTGAAATAACTTGTCTTCTTGCCATAAAATTATCTCCTTAAAAGCCTAAATATTGGCTAATTTCCTTTTTAAAACTAAATTTACTACAAAACTGATACAATTGCTTACGAACCAATAAAGTGTAAGCCCGGCCGGGAAGTTCAAGAAAATAACTGTCATAAAAACAGGCATCCACTTCATCATAGACATAGATGGATTGTCTTTAGTCATATTCGCCGGCATTGTAATTTTTTGTTGAATAAACATTATTACACCCATCAAAATCGGCAGAACGTAATAAGGGTCTTTAGCAGATAAATCCGTAATCCACCAGATGAATGGTGAACCGTGTAAAGCCCAAGATGTTCTTAAAGCATTAAACAGTGCGATAAAAATCGGCATCTGTATAAATAAAGGTAAGCATCCGCTTAAAGGGTTTGCACCGTATTTCTTATAAAGTGCAATCATCTCCTGTTGTGCACGCATAGGATCGTTTTTATAATTATCTTGTATTGCTTTCATTTGCGGTTGTATGCGTTGCATTACGGCGGCAGATTTAAGTTGTTTGTAAGTGAGCGGGAACATAAAGAATTGAATCATAAATGTCATCAAAATAATTGCAAAACCGTAGTTGTGCGTGTATTTGTTTAACCACTCAAGAATATTCCTCATCCATTTACCGAGTTGCCCAAAGAACCCAAATTGTATGGAACGTTGTAAATCATACGGTAAACTTTCAAGTAAATTTAAATCTTTTGGTCCGATGTAAAAATCAGAACTGTAAGTAACAGTTTGATTTGCAGGTAAAACGGCAGGAATTAAAATTTTTAAATCCGGTCCTTCCGCACGGCTTTTACCGAAAAGCCCAAAGAAAGAAGGCGTTTCATATAAAAAATGTTTACTGTATTTAAAACCGTCGGCAGAGCCTTGCCAATTTGTCGGGATTAAAGCTGTCAAGAAATAGCGGTTATCGATACCGGCCCATTTCCAACCGTCGCAAGTTTCCTTTAATAAACCGGGTTTTGTAAAAGTTTTTTCTTTTAAATTATTGACGGAAATATTCTTTTTATTGCTTTCTTTATGTGCACAAAAAGCACGTAAAATGGCGGCATTGTCGCTTATTTCGCTTTTAACAGTATTTAAGCCCGGGCCCATGTTTAAGTATAAGTCTGAGAGGTGTAATTCTTCATTTCTTTCATTTTTTAAACTTATTTCCAATTTACTTAAGCCCTGTTTTTTGCTTATAGTATAATTTTTTACTAGGAAAACGCCGTCGGCAATTTTTGTTTGGTAGGAAATATCGGCACCGTTTTGGGCAGGTATTTCTTCAAAATAAACATCAGGTAAAGTTGCAAAATAACCTTCATTTCCGAAGGGGGTTAAATTAAGATCGGTATTAAAATCCCTGTAAATAAAATCTTTAATTGCAGCCCCTTTAGAAGTGAAAACAATTTTTGCGTGTTCGGTTTCAACCGTAAAAAGTTTTTCCGTTTCCTGTTTTTTTGCAGTTGTAAGTGAAACAGAATTTTGCTGTTGTAATTTAATATTTTCTTGTTTTGTTTTGACTATATTGATTTGCTGTGCAATTTCTTCTTGTTTGGTTTGTACTTCTTTTTGAAGATTAAAAGTGTTGTATGCCAAAAACACAAGCACAGCTGCAGCAAGTGCGATGAAAAAGTTCTTATCCATTAAGCTCTCCCGAGCTTTAGGAAAAATAAACTTTACTATGGTACAGGGTCGTATCCGCCGTCACAAAAAGGGTGGCACCTAAGCAAACGCTTAGTTGCTAAAAATAACCCCTTGATACAACCATGTTTATTTACTGCCTCTAAGGCGTAAGCAGAGCAAGTCGGCGTAAAACGGCACACACCTCTGGGCCCTAAAAAAGGCCTTATGAACTTGATACAAAACCCCATTAATTTTAACAGTAAATTTTTTGCCATCTTTAAAAAATCTTTAGAAGGGTAAGGTTAAGGAATATTTGGGCCCTTACACTCTTCTTTAATACCCGCCTTTTCGGATAATTCCAAAAGGGCTTTTGTAGCCGCCTGTAAGGAAGGCAATAAGGCCTTCTCTTTAGGATAAATTAGGATAGCGGCGTTTTTTAGTAAATGTTTATTTAACCTAAAAGCTTCCCTTAAAAGCCGTTTACAGCGGTTTCTTTCAACCGCTGAACCCAACTTTTTTGAAACAATTATTCCTATTTGGGGTTTTGACGCTTCCCCCAAATTTAGCTTGCACCAAAAAGTAAACCCCTTTATTTGAACCTTTTTTCCGGTTGAGAAGATATTTTTAAAATCTTCCTTCAAATAAATGCGTTCGCTCTTAGGCAAGCCGTACATACTCACAATTACTTGCGAATAAGCTCTTTGCGGCCTTTTGCGCGTCTGGCGCTGAGCACTTTTCTGCCACCTTTTGTGGCCATTTTTGCCCTAAAACCAATGGTTTTAGCGCGTTTTGATTTGTTTGGTCTGTATGTTGGTAACATATAACTAATTATATAATTTATTTACACCTAATGCAATAATAATAAGATAGGAAATTTACAATTCCTATTTTGTGCTAGCGGCGTCTTTTGGGCTAATTTAAATTTTTCCTTTCCTAGAATACCGAAAATCGCTCCGCTCCTATACTTCTGGGTATTCGTCGTCAAGGAAAAATTTAAATTATCTTCAAAATACTTGCTAGATTTTTGCACACGGCTTGATTTTATTTAACGTCGTCAAATAAAAATTGAAATTTCTTTAAAAATACTTGACAGGTTTTAGTTCTTGGTTTAGTTTTATTTTATATCGTTAAGGAAAAATTTAAATTATCTTCAAAATACTTGCTAGATTTTACATACGTAAAAAGTTTGATTACTAATACTTCTTTATAAATTCGCAGAATTTTCAATAGTTTCAAAAATTGTATTGTTTATTTTTTGGGAAATTTGATTCAAATATTTTTCAGGATTATTATCAACTGTTTTGGATATTTTTTCACTTCTACGCAAATTAGAAAGCATACGTTCCATACGTGATGTTATTAATAAAGCCCTGTTTGGATATTGGCCATCTTCCGCGTGACTTGCAGTGCTCCAATTAGTAAGGGCGATGATATTTCCTGGATCATCAAGTAAAACCATAGGCCCTCCGCTGTTTCCTACAAGAATATCAGCATCATGTTGAACATAATAAAAAGTTCCCCTTATAGAATAAGGTTTGATATGTCCGTTTGCAGCCCAAAGTGTGCCAATAGGTTTATCTTCGGATCGTCCTATGACTTGGATTGGCTTACCTATAAGTTGAAAAGCATAATGTTTTTTTATGTTTAAATATCCTGTTTTATCTCCTAAAGGTGTATCTAGAATAATAAATGCATAATCATGGCGATTTACAACAGTATCCTTTTTATAGTCTTTAGCGACTATAACCTTAATAGCTTTTGCTGAAGGGTGCCCCGGTAGACCGGTAGCAGTCACTTTTATATCTCTATCCGTAACAAAATCTTTATATTCAAATACGCAGTGTGCTGCAGTGAGTACGATATTCCTACCAACCAATACACCGGAACAGAAACCATATATTGATGCAATAAAAACAACCGGCTTTTGAAACTTATTAGCTTTTCCCGTTATATTAACTCTGTTATCAGGGCCTACAATTGCCGGTTGTGATGTAATATCTTTAGGTAAATTCATTGTCGTAGT
Organism: Elusimicrobiaceae bacterium; assembly: GCA_045225155.1. Taxonomy (GTDB): domain Bacteria; phylum Elusimicrobiota; class Elusimicrobia; order Elusimicrobiales; family Elusimicrobiaceae; genus Proelusimicrobium. The sequence continues at coordinate 506 of JBGVBB010000208.1, read as the reverse complement.
TTCTTGTGTTTGTAAATTATTTACTAAATAACCGTCATTTATCGTATCGTTACAATATGCTGTTAACGATGCAAACATAAACATAAATATGATTATTCTTTTCATAAAGAAACTCCGCTTATATTCATATTGTAAGTGTTTTTTATAATTCCGTCAAGGGGGAATAGTGGGGAAAGTAAATATAAGAAAAACTTTTCAATACAAAACACCCGTGGGTTTTAACCCGCGGGTGTTTTGTAGTTATTTAATAGGTACTATTTTTTTGCGGTAACCTTTTTTGTGTTTGTTTGAACTTTTGTTGTTTTACCTTTTTTGTTTTTCGGGGCTTGCACAGGTGTTTTTTTACCGCCTTTACCGTTATTGCCTTTGGCATCGCCTTTAGTAAATACTATTGATGGATCATCTGACTCCCAGCAACATGGATTATTAGGTCCAATAGTTTGCCCATTTTGAAGCAGTGATTCGCATGTTATATTATTTCCAGGCAGGGCCATTTCTAGGGCTAT
>JBGVBB010000207.1:0-19497 GCA_045225155.1 Elusimicrobiaceae bacterium | reverse complement strand
AAATATTTTGATGCTTCTTTTCTGCAAGGTAAAGAAGGTTTAATTTTGGATGACGAATACCCGGAAGAACTTATTATAAATGCACCGAAAGCCTATGTTTTTGAAGTAAAAATTACCGGTAAAGCCGCCCACGCAGGCGTTTGCCCGGAAAAGGGCATATCTGCTTTAGAAGTCGCAGCAAAAGCGATTGCAATGATGAAACTCGGCAGAATTGATAAATTAACCGTTGCCAATCTTGGCATAGTAAGGGGCGGAACAGGCACAAATATCGTAATGCCCGAAATTTATTTAAAAGGCGAAGCCAGAAGCCGCAATTTACCTGCTTTGGAAAAACAAGTCAAACACATGAAGGAATGCTTTAAGAAAGCAGAAAAGTTGTTTACCAAAAAAGTTGACGGCAAAACCATTAAGCCGATTATTGAATTTAAACAGGAACTTAAATATCCTTTGCTTGATATTTCCCCAAAACTTCCGTTGATTAAATATATCTTATCTTGTGCAAAAGCAAGTAAAATCAAAATGGAAACAAAATCTTGCGGAGGCGGTTTTGACTCAAATATTTTGTCATCTAAAGGATTATTGATGCCGATTATCGGTATAGGTTACCATGATAATCACACCGTTAAAGAATGGCTTGATATAAAAACTTTTAACAAAACGGCAGATTTAACTTTAAATATCGTAAAGAATTATCGTAAAAAATAAGGGGAAAAAGTGTTTAAAAAATATTTCTTATATCTTGCACTTTCGGTGTTATGTTTTGGATTTATCGGTTGTAAATCTAAAACCATAACTATAACTTTGCCCGACGGTTTCAAAGTAAAAGCGGAACTTGCCCTAACAAAAGCGGAAGCGGAAAAGGGTTTGATGGACCGTGAAACTTTGCCGGAAGGAACAGGCATGCTCTTTGTTTTTAACGAAGAAACACCCCATTATTTTTGGATGAAAAACACCTTTGTTAATTTAGATATGCTTTTTATAGGGGCAGATAAAACAGTAAACCAAGCTTGGGAAAATGTACCCAGAAGTTATGTTTATACGCCTGATAACCAAGTTGCAATCCGTGGCGGGATGGCAAAATATGTACTTGAACTGCCGGCAAGAAGCATAACGAAACATAAAATAGAAATTGGCTCAAAAATTGATTTCAGTGAAGATAAAATAGATTATTCTTTGGTGGAAAAATGAAGATTGTAAATTTATTTTTTATACTTTGTTTTTTAGTTGCTCCGCTTCTTGCGGAAGTTCCTATGCCGGAACTCCAGGAAGAAGCCAAGCAACATTTAATAAATTTGATCTCTTTTGATACCACACAACCGAACCCACAAGAAATACATGCCGTACGTTATATTTATAAAATTTTGAATAAGAACAAAATCGATTGGGAGATTTATCGTCCGCAAAAAAACCGTGCAAATCTGGCAATCAGGCTAAAAGCACCTTTGCCGGAAAAAGATAAAAAACCCACATTGCTTTTGATTTCCCATTTAGACACTGCCGCCATTCAAGGTGATTGGACCGTAACCCCCGTTAAAGCAACATTAAAGGAAGGCAAAATATATGGGCGCGGTTCGAGGGATGCAAAAAATTATGCCGCAATAAATTTGACTTTGCTTACCTATTTTTCAAAAAATAAAGAATTATTAAATAGAGATTTGGTTTTTCTTTTTACAGCGGATGAAGAAGCCGGGAGTGAAATGGGTTTAAAATTCCTTTTTGACAAAAACCCCGATATGTTTAAAGATGTGGAATTTGCAATTAACGAAGGCGGTGGGGCTATTATCGGGCAAGATCAGAATTTACTATTTGTGGAAGCAGCAAGCAAAATGTACTTAGACATCTTACTCACCGCAAACGCAGGTGGGGGGAATTCCGCCCAAGGTGCACAAGATAATGCAATTTATAAACTTTCCCAAGCTTTAGGAAAATTAAAAGATTACGAATTACCTTATCAATTAACCCCGTTTACAAGGAAATTTTTTAAAGATATATCAATTGTGCAGGACCAAGATGCACAAACAACTATAAATATGCTTTTAAATCCCCCTGAGGAAAAATATTTTAAACAAGCTGCCGCCATAATCAGCGAAGATCCGTTTTTGCAAACACAAATTCAGGATAATATAGCCCCAACGGTGTTGACTTCTTCGGAAGAAGCCAACACTGTTTTACCGCAAGCATCAGCTTTGCTTAATTGCCGTTTATTACCATCAACAAATCCTCAAGATTTTTTTGAAAGGTTAACTAAACTGTTTGAAAATGACGAAGATATAATGTTAACCGTAAAAGAACAACCTTTATTACCGTTTCCTCAACCTAAAGATACTTTTAGTGATGAACTTTTCTTTGCATTGGAAAAGGGGGCACGGGAAGTTTACGGGCAAGATACAAAAATTGTGCTCGGTATCAGCCCCGCTTCAAGTGAAAGTGAAATATTAAGAAGGCACGGAATCTTAACTTACGGTATAGGGCCCCGTTTCTTTACTGCTCAAAAAATAGATAAAGAAGACCAAAAAGGGGGCCCTCATCAAGCAGATGAATTTATTGAAGAGGAAAATCTTAAAGAACAATTTGAATTAACATTTTCTATATTGAAAAATCTATTAGAAGGAAAAGAAAACAATTAGTATAAATAAATGTTACTTGCAAATCGTCTTTACAATTTCTAAAATAGAAATAGGGATATTTAGGGTGTTATGCAAAAGAATTTAAAAATTGCAACGTTTTTTGCCTCAATTTTTGTAGTTGTGGTATTTATGGTTAAATACTTTTATACCACTGAAAAAACTTTTGCATCCCCACATGTTCTTACCGAAGAAGAAATCCAAAGCGAGTATGGAATAGACGAACCTGTCGCCGATAATACCGCTAACGAAGAAGAATCTACAGAAACAACGAAAAAGAAAGAAATTGTAACCATTGACTCTTCCTTAATGGAGGCCTTTAATTATAATGCCCCGGTAAGAGATATTGATACAAAATCTTTAAAACAAAATACTAACAAAAAACCGAATTATTCTAATTACGAAGATAGGGTACGTATGTCATCACCTTCTCAATTAGATTCAAACGGTCTTTATGTTGCACTGATGCAGGCAGTAGGCGATAATGATGTGGAAAGGGCAAAAGCATTAATTAAAAGAGGAGCAAAATTAAATTCACCCGATGGGGATACCTCTTATGCACCGATATTTTGGGCAATATCCAACGGCAATGTGGAAATGACAGAACTGCTTTTAAAAAGCGGGGTTAAGGTTAATACTCCCGATGAAAAGGGTATGTTCCCAATTCACTACATAGTGGAAAATTCCGCAGCCAGGCCTAATGCTTATCAAATGAAAGCCATTTTTGATTTATTACTTGATGCCCATCCAAACGAAATTAACAGGCAAGATGCAGTCTTAAAACAAACACCTATAATGTTGGCCTTAAATTTAAACGATAAAAAAGCCTTTGCGTATTTATTGGATAAAGGGGCAAACATAACCCTGGTAGATGAAGGAGAAAGGGACATTATAGATTTATGCTTAGAAAATTCCTGTTCCACTTGTATCACTTTGATTGACAATAAAAAGGCCATAAACGAAACTTCACCTTTACCTAATTTCGCAAGCACGTTTACGGCCCCGGATCCGGTTTGGTTACCTTATGCCACCGAAGTCAAAACACCAAAAAAGAAAAGCAAAGCAAAAGATGATTTCGCCGTAATAATTCAAGGGGATTCTTTGGAAATACCTACTTATAAGGAAATGCCGAATATTCTACCGTTAGAACAGAACCAAGAACCCGATATGGTTGTAGGATACTGATTTTTATTATTTTGTTTTGCTTCTGTGTTTTTTCTTTTTTATCCAATTAAGCTTATTAATAACATCTAATACTATATTTAAAATTAAAAGACATTTCTTCATAAAAGTTTAAAACTCTCATAGCATTTTTTTAAATCTCTGAACGGCACTCCCAAAGATATATGTATCCAATTCTTTTCAAGTATTAATTGCCCATAATGTAAAAACGGGCTTTCTTTTAACATTATAAATGCTTGATCTAAAGAGATATTTTTATTATTTATTACAAAATCCGCGGCAGTCGCATTTAAATGTTGGGATTTTTTATTTCCGCCGATTTCTTTATTTAAAGCAGGGCAACGATATCCGCTTGTAATTATTAAGGGCGTATTTAAAACCGCTCTCGCAGGTTCAAGCAAATAATTAGCAAGTATTTGTAAGTTACTTATATATTGTTTTGCAAGCAAATTATTTAACAACTTATAAGGTTCTTTAGTGGTTTTTGTAAGTTCTCCCAAAGTAAAATGAGATGACAATTTTACTTTTAGAGGTTTCTCTTGTGCCATAGGGCCTCCTATTTAAGACGGCCCCAAAAGATCATACTTTATTAATACTTAAAAATCAAATAGTTGGCACTTTTAACTCATTTTTTGATACAATATTTTTGTTAGGTATTTGAGTATTTTAAGGGGATATTATGAAACATATTTGTAAAACATTAACTCTTTTTTTAATAACAGGCCTCTGTGCTTGCAATTATATTGACAGTTTTATTAACGCTTCCAAAACTTGCGAAAATGCTTGCCCTCCGGGTCAAAAACAAAATGAAGACTGTTCCTGCTACAGCCCTAAAAAGTCACAAGCGACCGATTCCCAACAAAAAGAAATATTGTTATCAATTGTAAACGGGGACGAACAAAATCTTACAAAATTAGTTTCAGGTATTGCACCGGACAGTCCTTTCAATCTAGATGTTTTACAAGATCAAGCCAGATTTAAATCAATATATGCCGATAACGCAGATATTTCCGCTAGGCTCACATATCAAAAAGATAATTTAACATTAATTTCTTTGCTCGCCCCGCTTGCTAATTTTAATGAAGCATTTAATACTCTTTTAAATAACGGGGCTGATCCTAACATGCAAGCATTTGCAGGGGAAACACCCCTTGAAATCGCCGTTATGGCAGATCAGGGTGAAAAGGTAAAAATGCTCTTAAAAGCCGGTGCTCAAGCGGATTTTGAAAGCGAAAATAATATTTTAGAACAAACACTTAATTTACAAAAATATAAAGCATTGCATGCATTATCTGCTTTTGGTAAAGAAAAACAAATTTCATTTAGATTTCCTTCAAACTATTTCACTATGGCTATGATTGAAAACAATTCCGATTTGGCAAAAGCTGTTTTGCCTTTAACCGAAGAAATCGCCATAAATAGACCTAACAGTTTTGGCACACTTCCTTTGGTGCAAGCGGCTTTCATAGGTAATAAAGAATTGATGACCACTTTAATTGAAAGCGGTGCAAGTCTTGAATTAAAGGATCAAAATCTCCGCACTCCGGTTTTGGCATACTTGCAAGAAATTTATATTGCTAAAATTGAAAACAATTTCCCTGCCGGGCGTGAATCGCAAGTAACAGAGATTGTAAAACATTTTTTGGAAAAAGGTGCCGATATAAACGCAAAAGATAATAATGGGGAAAATATAATGTTTTATGCCGTACGTGATGATAATAAATCACTTATTGACCTTTTAATAGCGACTTACAAACAAGATATAAATACCAGGAATAATGACCAAGAAACACCGCTTTTTATAGCAGCACAAAATTATCCTGGGCTGGTTCCGTTCTTGATTTCAAAAGGGGCAAACCCCAAAGTTATGGATAAAAACGGCCGAACACCGGCCATAGCCGCAGCGGAAATGGGAAACATGGATATTTATGATTTCCTTGAAAGTGCCGCAGCAAGGAGACTTTAATATTATGAAAAACCGCCATCAACTTTTTACCGATATAGCAACTTTGGTAGCAGGCCAATCCACTTGCACGCGTTTGCATGTTGGGGCGGTGCTTGTTAAAGATAAACGTATAGTTAGCATCGGTTATAACGGTGTTGCTTCCGGCCAAAAACATTGTGAAGATTATTTTAAGGAAGTATATTTAAAAGAATATTCCAAACAGTTTGTAAGTTTTGAAGAATTTATTAAAAGTAAAGAATTTTATGATTTGCACGGCAAATTTTCAAATGATAATGAATTGCACGCCGAGCAAAATGCTTTACTTTTTGCCGCCAAAAGCGGTATTACTACAGAAGGCACAACCTTATACATAACTTTATCACCTTGCATACATTGTGCCAAGATTATTGCCGCATCAGGCATAAAAGAAGTGATTTTTAAGGAACTTTATGACCGCTCTACCGAGGGGGTAAACTTCCTAAATAAAATCGGCATAAGTTGCCGTAAAATAGACGAGGTATTAAATGACAGATAATATACAAAACCAAACACCGGAAGAAAACGGCAGTGTAGATAACGCAAAATGGCTTAAAGCAAATAAAGCCGTAGTAGCGGCAGTTGTGATAACTGCCATCGTTGTAGGCGGTATTTTTGCTATTATTGATAACTTAAGAGATAAATCTTATCAAGATCAATGGAGCAATTTATTTATGGCTGAAATGGCCGTTGCAAACGGTGGGGATCCTTCTGCATATGCTCCGCTTGAAGATTTTGCAAACAAATATAAAACAAAACCGGCCGGCGTTTATGCCAATTTCGTTTTAGCAACGGCATTAGCACAACAAGGCGAATTTTTGAAAGCAGAAGTCTTCTATAAACAAGCATTGGAATATGCCAATGATGAATTCGGTGCAATGATAACAAACTCCTTAATTGCTAGTGTTTTGGAACAAGGTGATTATGACAGAGCAGTAACTTTGGCCGACGATTTCGTAGCAAAAAATCCAACGCACTTTTCTGTTCCGCAAGTAAAACTTTACAAAGCTTTAGGGCTTGAACTCGCGGGCAAAACCGAAGAAGCAAAAGAAGTATTTAAAAATTTAGAGGAAGATTATCCTCAAACTTATTATGCGGCAATTGCAACCGCAAAACTTGCCCCTGCAGAAGAAAAAGCACCGCAAACAGAAAAGAAGGCAAAGAAAAAATAAAATTTACCTAGCTGTTTAAGAGCAGGTCCCCCGCACAACACACTGGTGCGGGGGTTTTTGTTAATAAAATTATTATTTGGAAGATACTAAACCGGGTAAATATTTCAAAACAGCGTCAACTTTGAAATCAATATGGTTTTTACTTAAGCGTGTAAAATCTTGCCCTTCTTTAACTATTATTTGTTTTTTGGAAGGTATTTTTGAATATTTAGATTCCGTCAGTAACAAGATGTTAGGGTAATACATATTATGAAGTTTCGGCTCAATTTGATTTTGCAATCCCAAAGTAGGTATATTAAGCCCTGCGGAAATAGGCCAAAATTCCGAATAAGACGAAATAATATTTACCGCAAACCTCTTTTTTAGCAGGCTAAGCAAATGGCAAATTTCATTAAGTGAAAACTTTTTCGTATCAAGTATTTTAAAATGAGGATCTACAACACCGCATTTCGTGACACTTAAAACAAAATAATTATCCCAAATAAGTTTACGAACAAGATCATCAATTTCCGGATAACTATTCTCATTTGTATTTAGTTTCAAACATATAATACCTTTCGTTCCTTTTACATTTTTTTTAATATTTTCTAAAGTGTCTGCAACCTTGGTCGGTATCTCTTTAGGAAAATAAAAAATAGGTCTTGGAAAATTTTTCCTCTCATTGAAAGGCAATCCGAAGGTATCAAATAAACTTGCAGTTCTGTGTAAAGATATTCTCTTATACTCATAGCAAACGGGCAAAATCAAAAAATCTTTCGGCGCTTTTTGCACAACTTCGCTGTAGTCATAATTTTTCCAAATAAACGGGTTTCTAAAACCTTTAAAAGTTTTTACTTTCTTGATATTAGGGTTAGTTTTTAAAAGCCCGGTAACTAGGGGGGAAGTATTAAGTTTATCCGCTACATAAGCCCAAAGTTCCATTTTCGGATATTTTTTTGCAAGTGCTTCAACTAAAGGGATTGTATATAAATAATCGTTAAGTTCCATAAAAAATACTAAAGCAAAACCTTTAATTTTAGGGTTTACTGCAAAAGCATTATCTAAGTTATAATAAATATGTTCATGTAAAAGCAAAGGGCGTTTGATTGAATACCAATCTTTATTTATTTCCAAACTTTCCGTTTTTATGCTTTCCGGGTTATCTTCAAAGGAATACCATACGGGGCAAATTTCTTTTTTACCGAATATTTTTAATGTTTTATAACTTATTAAACGGCTGATTTCATAAATTTTAGTTAAGAGATTAGATTTATAAACATATTTTCGCATATATAGATTTTATTAAATAATGAAGTGTCTTGTAAATATTCCACCCCTAAAATATGTTAAAATATATAGGTAGACATTTAAGTCTTTTTATTTAGGAGGGTTTATGGAACCAACAACAGCAGCAGCGGCAACAACAGCTGCAAGCGGCGGTCTTTCTTCCAACGGCTTTTTGCTTGCCATAATGGTATTTTTTATTGTTATGATTATCCTTTCAACCAGAAGCCAAAAGAAAAGGGATGCCGAACATAACAAACAAATCACTGCCTTACAGAAGGGCGATAAGGTTGTCCTACTTGGGGGAATAATCGGTACAGTAGTAGGTTTTAACCAAGAAATTTTGGAAGTTAAAGTTTCCGAAAATACGAAACTTTCAGTATTACCTTCGGGTATAGTTACCGTACTTAAAGGAAACACTTTGCAACAAGGAGATAAAAAATAATGAACAAACTTCTTTTTAAATGGGGCCTTATAGCTTTAGTATTTATAGGTTCTGTTACTTTGTTATACCCCAGCTACGAGTGGTATTCCAAAACTTCGGCCGAGAGGGAAAAACTTGAGGCCTCAAACTCACGCCCGAAACATATTTTAAATTTAGGGCTTGACTTGCGCGGTGGTTCTTCTTTGCTTTTGGAACTTGATATAAGCAAACTTTCCGGTAAAGAAACCTTAAATGATTCTATGAAACGTGCAATTGAAATTATTAGGAACAGAATTGACCAATACGGCGTCGGTGAAATCCCAATAACAAGACAAGGTGAAAAGTGGATTTCCGTCCAACTCCCGGGTATTGCTAACCCCGAACAAGCCGAGGCTTTAATCGGTAAAACCGCAATGCTTGAATTCCGTTTGGTTAAAACAGATACCGCTTCACAAGAAGCAGTTTCAAAAATTTATGAAATGGATAATGCTTTCAATAACGACGGCACCTTAACAGAAGAAGCCAAAAAACTTATGCCGGAAGGCACTACTGTTATGAGAAGTAAAGAAGACGGCCTCTTACCGGTAACAGATACCGTTGCAGTTTCCGGTGCGGATCTTGAAGATGCCCGCGTTACCGCCGGTGAATACGGTTACCCTGCTGTATCCTTCCAATTTAACAGCGACGGTGCCAAGAAGTTCGGTACATTAACAGGCGCAAACATTGGTAAAAGACTTGCAATAGTACTTGATAATACCGTTCAATCTGCACCAAGCATCAGAAGCCGCATTTCTTCACAAGGCCAAATCACAGGCCAATATAAAATGGAAGAAGCAAGGCAACTTGCTATCGTGTTAAGAGCAGGTGCTTTACCGGCCCCGGTTTCAATTATTGAAAAACGCGTTATCGGCCCGGGTTTAGGTGAAGACTCAATAAGAAGCGGTTTAACTGCCTCTGCTATCGGTTTTATCTTCATCGTACTTTTTATGACAATTTACTACCGTGCAGGAGGTTTTATTGCAAGTATTGCTTTGTGTTTAAATTTAATTTTCTTGGTTGCATTAATGGCATACTTCTCCGCAACATTAACATTGCCCGGCATCGCAGGTATCATACTTTCACTTGCCATGGCTGTTGATGCAAACGTTCTTATTTTGGAACGTATGCGCGAAGAAAAAGATAAAGGCCAGCCTTTACCTGCCGTAGTAAAAGAAGGTTATGATAAAGCATGGAGCGCTATTTTTGACTCTAACTTAACAACCTGGATTGCCTCTATCTTATTATTCCAATTCGGTACAGGCCCGGTCAAAGGTTTTGCTTTAACTTTGACTTTAGGTTTATTTGTGGGTGTGTTCACTTCAGTATTTGTAACACGCGCCATTTATGAATTTGTACTTACTTCAAATCCAAAGGATATTAGTCTATGAGATATTTTCAACTTCTACCCAAAACGCATTTTGATTTTATCGGTGCAAGGAAAAAATTTTTCTTAATCTCCGGTACAATCTTACTTGCTTGCATAATCTCTTTATTTACAAAGGGGTTGAACCTCGGTATTGATTTTACCGGCGGTACAATGGTGCAAGTCCAGTTCGAACAAGCAACAGATATCAGCCAATTAAGAAATGCTTTACAAAATTCAGGTATTAATGCTGATATTCAAACTTATGTCGGTAAAAATGCCTTTGCTATTAAAGTAAAAGGCCATCAGGATAATGTTAACGAAGTTTCAAAAAATATTGAAAGCGCTTTAACAAAAACCGGTAATAAATTTGAAATTGAACAAACATCATTCATTGGTCCTACAGTAGGGCAAGACCTCGCTAAAAAAGCACTTTTGGCTTTTGCTTTGGCTTTAGGCGCAATGATTTTTTATGTTGCTATCCGTTTCCAAAATATTATTTGGGGGGGAATGGCAGTTGCAGCATTATTCCATGATATCTTGCTCACAGTCGGTGTATTTTCCTTCTTTCAAATTGAAATTGACTTGGTTATTGTTGCTGCACTTTTAACGATAGCAGGTTTCTCTGTAAACGACACTATTGTTATCTTTGACAGAGCACGCGAAAATATACGTTTAAACCCGAAATACGATTTACCTACTTTGTTAAACGTCAGTGTAAACGATACTTTATCAAGAACAATAATTACCTCAATCACAGTTATTGCGGCAACCGCTATCTTATATGTAATGGGTGGCGAAGTATTAAAGAACTTCTCCCTCGCTTTACTTATCGGTTTAACATCCGGTACTTATTCAACGGTAATGCTTGTCCCCGGGCTTGTATATCAATGGTCCAAGGGTGGTAATTTTGATGCTATGGCCACAGGTGCAACAACATCAGAAGAACCAAAAAAGAAACACAATAAAAGACGTTATAATAACTAATGAGGAAAATAAGGAAATTTAAAATATCCTTACATTATAAAGAGATACTCCGCCGCATCAAATCCGCAGAAGTGGATTTAAACGCGGCGGGGTTTACCTCCGAAAGTGCTTTGGCTGTTTTTATTTCCGCACTACACCAAGATGCAGATACCGGTGTAGTATATGAATTTAATGAAGGTTCTTGTTTAGAGTTAACTTCGGCAGGATTTGAACATAAAGGACCTTTCAGTTTATGTTTAATCACTTTAGGCAAAAAACTTGAAGAACAACTTGCATGCCTTACAAATATGGGGCAAATGACCGTTGCAAATATTGCGGTTTATGAATTTTTAAGAACGGCTTTAAATTTCGTAGTAGATTTATTAAAAGAAGAAGCAGATAAAGATAATTTAGTTTCACAAAATATAGAATTATTAAGTGCACCGGTTTTTTCTTACGGTGTGGAACCGAAATTTTTAAGGGAAGCAAAACACCTTGATATTACTTTAGTTAAAAAAGTTTTGCCGGATTTACTTAAGCGTGTTGAAGCGCAAAAAATAAATGTAAGTTTTGAAGAAGGGGTTTTAAGCCCAAAAGCTACCGTAGCTTTTGTTATCCCGTGGCTTAAAAAGAAAGGTAAAAAATAATGGCCTATACGGAAGGTTTTGAAAATATTAAATACAATATAGCCGCATGTTTAATAAGCGGTTATCTTCGCTTATGCGGATTATTAACGAAGTACAGAATTGAAGGTCTGGATGGAACTGTAGGTAAATCAGCCGATACACCTGTAATTTTTGCATTTTGGCATAACAGGCAAGGTTTCTTGTTATATCCTTACAGAAAGCATAAAAAAATGTGTGTGCTAGTTAGTTTAAGTAAAGATGGGGAATATATTGCCCGTGCTTTACCTAAATTTAATATGATTGCTTCACGCGGTTCCACAACCCGTGGCGGTGCAGCCGCTTACCGCGGTTTAATTTCAAAAGCAAAACTCGGTTACTCGCTTGCATTGACACCTGACGGTCCAAGAGGGCCAATATATCAGGCCAGCCAAGGGGTTTTGGCTTTGGCCCGTAAAACAGGGTTACCTATAATTCCCGTAGGCGTTTATGCCACAAGTAAATTTTCCGTAAATTCTTGGGATAAGTTCCAAGTTATTTTACCTTTCGGTAAATGCTCAATAGTTTTGGGTAAACCTTTAAGGGTGAACAAAGAGGATAATTTAAAGGAACTTTCAAAAGATTTAACTTTACGTATTCAAGATGCAACTTCGCAAGCAGCCAAATTATGCGGGGTAAAATAATGGGAATTTTAATTTTAATTTTGATAAATATTTTTTGCCCGTTTGTAGCACTTATAATAGTGTTATGCTTTTTAATATCTTCAAGGCGCGGCGTACTAAAAACTTTATTTACAGAATTAAAAGAGAGGTTTGCCCTTAAAAAACAACCGATTAACGGCCCTTGTATTTGGTTTCATGCCGCAAGCGTGGGGGAAGTTAAAAGCGTGGCAAATATCGCCGCAGATTTAAAAACCCGTTACAACTTACCTATTTTAGTAACTACTTTAACAAAAGCAGGGCAAAAAGCAGCACAAAAAATAAGTACTTTTGATTGTGCCGTTCTTGCACCGATAGATTTTTATTTCGCGGTAAAAAGATTTATAAAATTTTACAAACCGAAGATGTTGATTATCGTTGAAGCTGATCTTTGGCCGAATATGATTTATGTATCTGGCAAAGCGGGGGTAAAAATCGGTGTAGTAAACGGGCGTTTATCGGAAAGAAGTGCAAAAAGATACAAATTCCTTAAGCCCCTTATTAATTTGATACTTCCTAAAATATCGTTTATATGCGCACAATCGGAAGATATTAAAAAACGCTATATTTCTTTAGGTGTTTCCAAAAATAAAGTATTTGCATGCGGAAATATAAAATATGATGCCTTAAATGAAAACCCAAAACGCTTAGACGAAGCAAAAGAAATTATTAATAAACTTTCCTGGCAAAATTCAAAAATAGTTGTATGCGGCAGCACACATGAATTTGAAGAAAGCATAATATTTGCCGCAGCAAAAACTCTTAAAGACATAAAATTTATTGTGGCACCCCGCCATTTGGAAAGAGCAAAACAAATACAGGAAACTTTATCAAGAACAAATTTGAAGTATGCATTCTTCAGCAATTTAAACCAAGCATCGTTAAATCCTCAAATTTTAATTGCAGATACTATGGGAATGTTGGGTGCTCTATATAAAGTAGGAACCGTGGCCTTTGTGGGCGGATCAATAGTAAAGAGAGGTGGCCATAATTTCCTTGAAGCGGCAATACTCAAAAAACCGGTATTCTTCGGCAAATATTATTATAATGCACCGGATGTCGCAAAAGCATTATTAAAATCAAATGGAGGAGTTTTGGTTGGCAAAAGCAATTTCAGCAAAGAATTAAAAAAGTATCTAAACGATGATATTTTACTTAACAAATCGGCACAAGCGGCGTTAGATACGGCCCTTTCTTTTAAAGGCGCTACGGCAAAATCTTTAGAGGTTATAAAATTATGAACGAAAACAAAAATCAAACAAAGCAAAACATTTTAGTTATGCGTTTATCTTCGTTAGGGGACATTGTATTGCTTTCACCCGTATTTAAAAATATTAAGGAACATTGGCCCAATGCCAAAATTACTTTACTTGTTAAGGAACAATTTGCCCAAGCTTTAAGCGGACATCCTGATATTGACGAAATAATGGTCTTTAAAAGTTTTTTCAGCACTCTTAGGGATATAAGGGCACAGCACTTTACACATTTACTTGATATGCATGCAACACTCCGTACAATTTTACTCAGTGCATTTAGCGGTATTGAGAATAAAAAAAGATACAATAAAAATTTCCTCGCAAGGCGTATATATGTAAAATTTAAATTTGCAAGCCCGGTGCTTGAAAAACACACTCTTGAAAAATACTTAGCAGTTTTACAAGATTGGAATATCCCAATAAAATATCGCACACCCAATCTAAGCGATTGGAAATTTAAAGCCCTTGATTTAAAGAAAGAAATTAAAAATATTTGTATCTTTCAAACCTCATTTTTGGGCGATTCCGTTTTAACAACACCGCTTGTTAAAAAGACTGCAAATATGTTCCCGAAAGCGAAAATCACAGTTGTAACACGCCCGCAAACGGTGGAAATTTTCAGACATCTTGATGAAGTCAATAAAATCATTATTGATAATAAAAGAGGTTTAAACCAAATTTTAGGAATTTTCAGAACCGCAAACCGCATACGCCGTGCGAAAGTTGACGTTTTACTTGTTCCGCACCGCAGTTTCAGAAGTGCTTTAATTGCATGGTTAAGCGGTGTAAAAGTACGTATCGGTTTTAGTAACAGTGAAGGAAGATTTTTCTACACAAAGACTGTACCGTTTTCTTGGATGATTCACGATGCGGAACGTAATTTATATCTGCTTCAAGGTATTGTGCAAGATAATTTTAAAGTAGAATTAAACTTAGATAACGGAAATACCGATGCCCAAGAAACCGTGGCAAAACTTTTAAAAGATTCTGGTGCGGAAGGTAAAATTTTAGTCGGTGTGCATCCAAGTTCCGTTTGGCCTACAAAATGCTGGCCGGCTGAAAATTATGCAAAACTTGTTACACGTATGGAAAAAGAACTTGGTTTAACTTCCGTTTTAATAGGTGGACCAAAGGACTTGGAAGTAAGCGAACAAGTTGCCCGTTTATCTGAAGGCCACCCTATAAACCTTGCCACAAAAACGACATTAACCGAACTTATGGCTTTGATGAAACATTTAAAACTTTTTATAACAAATGACTCCGGCCCCATGCATATTGCGACGGCATTTGGGGTTCATACTTTGGCAATCTTTGGGCCGACAACCAAAGAATTAGGATTTTTCCCTTACGGTGAAGGACATAGAGTGATAGAGGTAAAGAATTTACCTTGCCGCCCTTGTGCTTTACACGGTGGGAAGAAATGCCCCCTTGGGCATTTTAAATGCATGAAAGATATTTCCGTTGAGGAAGTATTTAATAATGTAAAAGAGATGTTAAATATTCATTGTTAGAGGTGAAATATGAAAGACTTTATTTATTTCATAATATTATTATTAATAGCAGCCGGTATCGGTTTCGGGTTTGATGCTTTGTTCTCTATCTTACCTAAAAATTCCGGTGCTTTCTTTACACAATCATACGCAATAGGTATTCGCCCTCTCGGTATCCATGCAAGCATTTGCGGTCTCATCGGGCTTATTGTATCTTTTGTAATAATCAAGCCTTTTCTTAACAGATAAATGCGTATAATTTTAGCGTCCGGTTCACCGCGAAGAAAGGCTATTTTAAAAAAACTAGGGTATAAATTTGACGTTATCAATCCTACCGTAAAGGAAACGACATCAAAAAAATTACCTCATAAAATAGTCCAAGAACTTGCTTTAAAAAAGGCATTTTCAATCGCGGTTTTATATCCGGACGCTCTTATTATAGGTGGGGATACTTTAGTATATTGCAAAGGCAAAATACTAGGTAAACCTAAAGACGAAAAAGACGCTTTAAAACTTTTGAAAATTGAAAACAATTCCTGGCAAGCGGTTTACAGCGGCCTTGCCCTGATTTGCAAAAATAAAAATAAATTAATGCTCGGGTATGATAAGACCCTTTGCAAAGCACGTAATTTAGATTTGAAAACTTTAAAAAATCTTGCAAGCAAAAATTTAGATAAAGCAGGCGCGTATGCCATGCAAGATAAAGATGATTGTTTTATAAAACAAATAAAAGGCAGTTATGATAATGTGGTGGGTTTTCCATCCGAACTATTTAAGAAAATGATTAAGGAGTTTTTATGATAGAAACAGACGTTTTAATTATAGGTTCCGGGCCTGCTGCATGCAGTGCAGCTTTATATACAACCCGTGCGGGTTTCAAAACAATAATGCTCGGCGGTAAAAATTTCGGCGGGCAACTTGTTCAAACAAGCGAAGTTGAAAATTATGCCGGTTTTATTGACCCTGTAAACGGTTTTGAATTAATGGATAAAATGCATAAACAATGCAAACGCCTCGGTGCGGAAATTTTGCAAAAAACCGCTACTTCCGTCAAAAAAGAAGGAAACAAAATGCTTACCGAACTTGAAGGGGGGGAAGTTGTTTCTTCTTACGCGGTTTTAGCCGCAACCGGTGCAACGGCAAGATGGCTGGGAGTAGAAGGGGAAAATAAATTTAAAAACCACGGTTTATCTGCATGTGCAACTTGCGACGGCTTCTTCTACAAGGGCAAAACTGTTGCCATTATCGGCGGTGGAAATACCGCTTTTGAAGATGCTTTATTTTTAACCAATTTCTGCCAAAAGGTTTATCTAATTCACCGCCGCGCAGGTTTTAGGGCTGATGAAATTACAATTAAAAAAGCTCAAAATAACCCAAAAATTGAATTTGTAATTCCGGCAGTTACCACAAAACTGTTAGGCGATGACAAAGTAACAGGTATAGAACTTCAAAACCCCGAAACGAAAGAAATTAAAACTTTGGAAGTTCAAGGCGTATTTGTTGCAATAGGCTCAATACCGCAAACTAAATTCTTACAAGACAGTGGCGTAAAATTAACCGAAACAGGCCACGTTGCGGTAGACAGCAAACACCGTACAAATATTGAAGGCCTATTTGCCGCGGGCGATTGCCAGGATGCCGTATACCGTCAAGCCATTGTGGCAGCAGGCAGCGGGGCAAAAGCCGCAATTGAAATCATTAATTATATAAACCAAATAAAATAATTTTTTAAACGGTTTTGCATTTATATTAGGGCATTTGCCGTCGTAACACACAAAATGCTATAATATATTTATGTTAGAAAAGACATTTAACGTCCGCCATTACGAATTTAATGCGCAAAATATATTAACCCCGTGGGGGTTGCAAAATTTCTTCCAAGAAGCCGCCTGCCTTGATGCAGATAATCTCGGTTTCGGGTTTGAGGCCTTAACACCTCAACATATTGCCTGGGTTTTAACAAAATTACAAATCAGTTTTTCAAAACCTTTAAAATGTAAATCCGTTAAGGTTAAAACTTGGGTAGTGGGATATACAAAAATAACATCACGCCGTGACTTTATAATGTATGACCAAGACGGTGTTGAACTTGCAAAAGGCACCACGGAGTGGGTTATTATTGATTTAATCTCCCGCCGCCTTACACGCATACCGCAATTTATTTTGGACGGTCACCCGTCCACACCGGCAGAACCGGCCATGGAACAAAACTTTTTAAGGGCGCCTTCTTTTGAAAGCCAACAACCGGTTAATACTTGCCAAATTCAAACCAGGCTTGAAGACTTGGACGTCAACAATCACGTTAACAATCAGCATTTTACGTCTTGGTCCTTGCAGGCAACCCCAAAAGAAATTTTAGATAATAAAAATATTACGGACCTTATTGTATACTTTAAAAAAGAAATTTCTTTTGGTGATACCATTACGGCAAACTGCTATAAATCCGACGAAGAAAATGCCTTTTGGTACACATTAACCAACCAGGAAGGCAAAGAAGCAAGCATTGTTTTTGCCCGTTTTAAATAAGAGGTTTTATGAATTTAAATAACTATGCAGATGTTTTAATTTCCGCCTTAAAAAATGCCCGTGCCGGCAAATTTAAAAAAGGTGATAATATTTTGGTTGCCTATGATGCCCCTGCTTTAATGCTTGCGGAAACCATTTACGCAAAACTTTTAAAAGAAGGTTTTAATGTAATTGTTCGCCCTTATCAAAGCGAAAATATGGCGCGTACTTTCTTTACAACCGCAAGCAAAGCACAACTTACTTTCCAAGCACCTTGGGAAAAATGTTTAAATGAAAATCTACACGGTTTGATTGCACTCCGCGCACCGGAAAATTTAGAAAATTTAAAAAATGTTGACCCAAAAAATATTGCGCTTGCCTCCCTTGCAAGGAAGCCGATCCGCGAAATTTTAGACGTACGTGAGCAAAAAGGCTTGTTTGGTTGGACACTTGCAAATGTCCCCACACAAGGCATGGCGCGCCAAGCAGGTTTAACAATTAAGGAATATGAAAACCAAGTAATAAAAGCATGTTTCTTAGACGCAAAAAACCCGGCAAAAAAGTTTATGGAAGTATCTTCCCAAATTGCGGAAATTGCCGCGCGTTTAAGCGCACTTCCGATTAAAACTTTACGTTTGCAGTCAAAACACTCTGACCTTGAAATAAGTCTAGGCGAAAGCCGCAAATTTATTGCCGCACGCGGTTGCAATGTCCCGTCTTTTGAAATTTTTACTTCACCCGATTGGCGCGGCACACGCGGTGTTTACTTTAGCGATTTAACAAGTTTTAGGAACGGCACTTATGTCAAAGGTGTTAACCTTGAATTTAAAAACGGCCGCGTAATTAAAGCGACGGCAAAACAAGGGGGGGATTTCCTTAAAAAAATGATTTCCCTTGATAAAGGCGCAGCACAAATCGGTGAATTTTCTTTAACGGACAGGCGATTCTCACGCATAAATAAATTTATGGCAGACACTTTGTTTGATGAAAATTTCGGCGGAAATTTCGGCAACAGTCATATTGCACTCGGTGCAAGTTTTGCAGATACTTTTACCGGAAATCAAGCCAAATTAAATAAGGCCTTAAAACAAAAACTCGGTTTTAACGATTCTGCTTTGCATTGGGACCTTGTTAATACTGAGGACAAACTTGTTACCGCTACCCTTAAAAACGGCAAGCACTTGACCATTTACGAAAGCGGCATATTCTTGATATAGGAGATTTTATGGACACAAAAGTAAATGCACAAGAAATTATTACATCTGTTAGAAATGCAGTACAAGCATTAAATAACGGTGGGGACAAATCTACGTTTTTCAATACTATTTTAAATGCGATTAAACATATAGGTATTGATAATATTACAAAAGCAACTAATTTAAGCCGTGTTGAAATTTATGATGCTTTAGACGGTATCAGCCCATCTCTTGATCATTTATCACGCATTTTTGCGGTTTTAGGTATAAAGGTAAACATTACTTTTAATGAGGCATCTTCCCAAATAGAAAATCTTATTAAATAGTAGCTGCCCGCAATTTAAAACAAATGCGCCGATTTTATTGGCGCATTTTGTATTTATTCCCTCTAAATTTGCTATAATATAAGTACGCGGATTTTGACGGGCGCAAAAAGTTCGTAAATCAAATGCCCCGATAAACCGCCAAAGTAAACAACCGCCATGGGTAACCTCTACCCAAATTTAGGTTGTTACTTACTAAGGAGAAAAAATGAGTAATGTATCAATGAAAGCCATGCTTGAAGCGGGTGTCCACTTCGGCCATCAAACTTCACGCTGGAATCCCAAAATGGGGCGCTATATCTTCGGTGAAAGGAACGGCGTCCATATTCTTGACTTGCAAAAAACCGCACGCGAACTTAAAAAGGCCTGCGCTTTTGTAAAAGAAGAAGCAA
>JBGVBB010000206.1:0-2353 GCA_045225155.1 Elusimicrobiaceae bacterium | reverse complement strand
TAAACTAAGCCCTGCTATACCTAAAGGCAATAAAGGTAAAACAATATTTTTTAAAATTTGACCGGAATTTTCAGTATTTGGTATTTCGTCATTTTTGGCTTGCTCTGTTTGTTCGGTTTGACCACGGGCAACTAAGAAATTACTTGCGTAACTGAAAGCTTCATCATAATAATTATCTGCTGCACTTAAGGAGCCAGAGAAGTGTTGTCTAAATGAACGTTTAGGATGATAACCTACTTCGGAAAAAAGTATCACCGGGATATTCAAATTGTGATTATATACATAATCGGCGACGTCTCTTCCGGTCATGCCGGTTTCTTCATCGTCCATAATAAAATCAGTAAAAATTATATCATACCCGTCAGGATTTGCTTCTAACTTCTTTAATGCTTCTTCGGCACTTGATACTATATCCAATCTCTTAATATATTTTTTATAAGAAGCTTTATACTTTTTAATATCCTTATCATCTAAATCATTTGCCCACAAAATTCTCATTTTGCGAACGCCGGTATTAAACTGTGCTTTGTATTTACCTAATATATAATTACCTTCTACGAAACTAAAATGGAATTCATCTTGTGCCTTAGTAGTTGAGGATTCCTCTTGCTCTTTCTCTTTTGCAACTCTTTCCCCTTCTTTATTAAATGTAATAAAATTTTGAAGTTGGCGCCTGGCTTCTTTTTCCGGATAACCGGCAATAATTTCTAAAGCTCTTTCATGCAACATACCGTATTCTTCAGCCTTTCTAGCCAAATCTTCCAATGAAGATTCACCTAAAGCATCTTGGGGCAACCTTGATATATCTTCCAACCAAGGATCTTTGGTTAATCTATGGAAATACCTAAACATAGAAGAAGAAAGCCCGCCGGTATTATTTTTCTTACTACCTTGGAATACGAAATCCCCATCAAATAAGTTACGCCAATTCTTTTTATATTCTTTAGGTGTAGAAGCGAAAGCAGATAAATCTAAAGATCTACCAATCTTTATTGCAGGGGCATCAATCCCTGCCATTTCATAAAGCCCGTAAACAATGACTAAGTTAATAGATGCGCTACCCCTCCAGAAAGGCATAACATTTGTAAAGATATAACTGATATCCGCAATATTATCATCTAATATTTTACGTTCGGCTTTGGTTAACTGTCCACCTTGTTGAACCTTATCTATTAAAGGTTTTATATTATCATAATCTTCCTGAAGGACTTTAAAGAAAATATCTTTTTGTTTGTCAAAATTAGGATGATCAATACTTGCAAATCTTATCTCCGGGTATTTATCAATCGTGGATAATTCTATACCTTTATAAGTTTTTGCCCTATTCGGAGAAGAATTAAGCATATCATCTAAATACTCTCCGTAACTATCCTCAGCAACTTTATTGCTGATGGGATAACTACTTATGCGGAATTTCCCTGCCCACATATCTGCATGGGAAACTTGACTTAAACGATCATCATTATTGAAATCCTCCCAATCCGGACCGAATTTCCAAGTCGGACTGAGATGCATTTGTAACATCATTATTTGTGCAACTTTACGATGATAAGCCGCCATATCTTTGCCAAGATTTTCTATGGCAGTTTCCATTGTTTGCCCGCCTAGTAAATTGTTAATGAAATTGTTCGTTATATTGCGTGAGGCAAAGACATATAACGGATTTGTTCCGCCGTAAATCTTATCTATTCTGGAAGTCAAGGATGTTTCATAACGGCCGGAATATTTTATAAGTTCTTCTAAATCTTGCGGGTTTTCTTGGGCGATTTGGTTTAAATCTTTATTGTAATATTTTTGCCATAAGTTAAAGGATTCTTCCCCTAAAATTTCTTTCATATGCATGGCAGCATCTTCGCTCAATTCATAACCTGAAAAAATATTGGGAACGAATCTTTTATGCAAATTAAAGAATTTATCTCTTGGGCTATTAGGTTGAAGTACTGAAAGTTTGCTTGCCCAAAGCGGTAAAGCCGCTAAAGTCATGCCGATATCTGTCGGTATGCTAAATAAATTCATTGCAGTTAAACCGATTGTTGCACCGGTTATTGCCGCTGCTATCTTTAACGGTTTTAATTCCTTTTCTTTTTGTAATCTTACAAGTAACGGGGCATCTGCAGGTACTGTTAATAAACTATTTAAACCTCTAAAACCGTTAAATAAACTCGGTTTTACTTTCGGGGTGCTTACTTTAAATGTATTCGGGAAATGGCTTACCGCACGGCCGCTAGAACCGATTTGTGTGTTTAACCCTGCATTGTCAAATAAGGTTATAGGATTATTAAATATATTGCCCTTTTCTGCATTTACTACTACTTCCGTTGGCGCTTTTGCCAGCATCCTGGCTTCTACCGCA
>JBGVBB010000205.1:0-5035 GCA_045225155.1 Elusimicrobiaceae bacterium | reverse complement strand
ATATTTTAGGTATGCAAGTACCTGAAGAAAAGGCACAGCAAATTTTGCGTAGTTTAGGAACTTTGACCGTTGGTGAAAAATGGGTTTTCAAAGCAAGTTCTTATAGGCGTGATTTAAAACACCGCTGGGACCTTGCCGAAGAAGTCGCCCGCTATTTCGGGCTTGAAAATTTGGCCCCGCAAATAACTTCAACACATGCAACTTTGTATTTTGCCGAGCATCCTAAAACCATTGATATAGGCGAAAAGTTTGCCCAAACTTTAACCGCACTTGGTTTCTTTGAGTGTAAAAATATTGCGCTTACTTCTAAAAAAGATGTGGAAAATTTTGGGTATACAACCGCACAAGTGCCTGAGATCGCAAACCCATTAGCCGAAGGGCTTGAGTATTTACGCCCGTCACTTTTGGCAAGTTTGCTTAAAAACTTAGAATATAATCAAAGATTTTCAAATAATGATTTAAGTTTGTTTGAGTATGATAAAACTTTTTCTTTGCAAAAAGGTTACCCCGTTGAAGGGTTTACTTTGGCAGGTGTAATGACAGGTAAAACGCCTAGGGAAAAATTCTTTTTAAGCCCTCAATGCCAAGTAGGTTTTTACGGTTTAAAAGGCGTTATAACCAAACTTTTGGGTGATTTTAATTATACTTTAGAGCCGGCAAAACAGGCACCGAAATATATGCACCCTAAAATTTGTATGGAGATTATTGCTGATAAAAAAGTTATCGGTTACATCGGTGAATTGCACCCGTTAACTTTAAAAGAATACGACTTAAAACAACAAGTGTATGCCTTTGAATTCGCTGTTAAAAATCTGGAAAAACAATTTTCCGCGGCTGAATTTAAAAAGGCGGAAGATGTCCCGAGTTTGCCAAGTGCATGGCGTGATTTGTCTTTCATTATAGATGAAAACACACAATATGCAGATATTTTGCATGCTTTAAAAGATGCACTGGCAAAAATCAACTTGATTGATTTGTACGAGGGTAAAAATTTACCCGAAGGTAAAAAAAGTTTAACTCTGCGTTTTGAATTTGCCGCGCAAGGCAAAACTTTAACAGATAAAGAAGTAAGCGGATATATAGATAATATCTTTAAAACTTTGCAAACAACTTTCGGTGCGACATTGAGGTAAAATGGATAGTAAAGACAAGTATAAAAAACTTGAACTTTTGGTGGATCAACTTCTTGCCCGTATGGGGGAGAGGGAAAAGGAAATTATTGCCCTTACAGCCAAAATAAAAATACTTGAATCTGAAAACCGTGTAAATAAAAGCACGCAGGAAACAGTCAATGCCCTAATGGAATGGAAAGAAGTCACTACATTGCTTTTAAAGAGGTTGTATCTTAAAATTGATAAGGAAATTATGCGTATAGAATCGCAAGTGGCAACACCTAAAATTGATAAATGAAATTTGAAAAACACGATATAACATTAAGAAGGATGAAGTTTGATGATGTTCTCATAGAGGATTTAACAGATGGGGAACTGAAAGATATTGTTAAGCAAATGGAAGCGGAATTAGAAGAAATATCTAGCAGAAGAAACCTTATGGGTAGTGTTCATTTATTTGGTTATTTGCTTTTGGATTATGCTATGCGTCTGTACAAAATTGAGCACTTTGAAAAAGGTAAACAGAAAGCAGAAGAAAAACGGTTGGATGAAACCCTTAAACGCCTTGAAGATTTCTTAAAAAATCCATGAGGTCTTATGGAAGATTTTTTTAGTAAAGAGCAGGAAGAATTTAAAACGCAAAGCATGCCGCTTGCCGCAAAAATGGCACCGCAAAAATTAGATGATTTTGCCGGCCAGCAAGATATTTTAGGCAAAGGCAAAATGCTTAGGCGTTTAATTGAAGCGGATAAGGTTACCTCAGCCGTATTTTTTGGCCCACCCGGTGTAGGCAAAACCGGGCTTGCAAGGTTTATTGCCAAACAAACAAAAGCAAAAGTTTTTGAACTTAATGCCGCTGCCGTGGGTGTTACGGAATTAAAACAAGTTTTAACAGAAGCGAAATACAGACAAGAAAATCAAAGTTCTTCCAGAACCTTAGTGATTTTAGATGAAATTCATCACTTCAATAAAACTCAACAAGATGTGCTTTTGCCTTCTGTAGAAAGCGGGCAAATTATTTTAATCGGTCTAACGACCGAAAACCCTTATTTTTATATTAATAATGCATTACTTTCCAGGTTTTCCGTATTTGAATTTAAACCGTTAAAAAGGGAAGATTTAAGCAAAATATTAAAAAATGCAGAGGCTTTGCAAGATTTTACCACAACACCTGATGCCGCGGATTATCTAATAACGCAAGCAAACGGGGATGCTAGACGCTTTTTAAATGCGATTGAACTTGCTTTGATTACAACCCCGTATAACGGCAGTAAAAAAGAAATTACACTTGAAATTGCTAAAGAGTGCATACAACTTCGCCATTTAAATTATGACAAAAAGGGCGATTCCCATTACGATATTATTTCCGCTTTCATTAAATCAATGCGCGGATCAGACCCTGATGCCGCAGTTTACTGGCTTGCACGGATGCTTGCAAGCGGGGAAGACCCACGCTTTATAGCACGCCGTATTTTAATTTGTGCTGCAGAAGATGTCGGCCTTGCCGAGCCTACCGCTTTAGTAGTAGCCGAAGCCGCATTTAAAAGTGCGGAAGTTTTGGGTATGCCGGAAGTCCGTATACCTTTGGCGGAGGCTGCCATTTATGTTGCTTGTGCACCTAAATCAAATGCTTCATATTTGGCAATAGAAGGTGCTTTGGAAGAAGTCAATAACGGTCCGCGCCGTGATGTGCCCAAACACTTGCAAAGCGGTATGAAAAACGAGGGTTATAAATATGCACATGATTTCCCCAATCACTATGTAAAACAAGAATATATGCCAAACCCCAAAAAATTTTATAAACCTACTGAAATGGGCAAAGAAAAAAATATTAAGGAACGCCAAGCGGCACTTAAAAAGAAATGAGCATTATTTTTGACGAAAATAAAATATTTTCCGTATGTGAAATTTCAGGCATAATTAAAGAAATGCTTGAGGGTGTGCTTGCAAATGTCCGTATAGAAGGGGAAATTTCCAATTTAAAAACTGCCGCCAGCGGCCATATTTATTTTGATTTAAAAGACGAAGATGCTTTGATAAGTGCGGTTTTATTCCGCGGTAATGCACGCGGAATTAAATTGAAAGAAGGCGATAAGGTTTGTGTTAAAGGTGATATTTCCTGCTATATAAAATCAGGACGATACCAAATAATTGTTCGTTCCGTAGAAGTTAAAACTATCGGGGATTTATATGCAAAATTTGAGGCCTTAAAAGCACAATTAGCCGAAGAAGGTTTATTTGACGAGGAAAACAAATTACCTTTACCGAAATTTCCATCTGTTATCGGCGTAATAACTTCACCCACCGGTGCTGCTATAAGGGACATTTTATCTGTTTTGGGCCGTCGTGCAAAACATGTACAGGTTATTTTAGCACCTTCTTTGGTGCAGGGTGACGGCGCAAAAGAGAATATTGTTCAAGCTTTAAAAAATTTAAATAAAGTTACCCCTAAACCTGACGTAATTTTGCTTGGACGCGGCGGAGGAAGTATTGAAGATTTATGGTGTTTTAATGAAGAAGAAGTCGTCCGTGCTGTTGTAAAAAGCAAGATACCTGTTATTTCTTGCGTTGGGCATGAAACGGATTTTACTTTAACTGATTTTGCCGCAAGTTTACGTGCACCTACGCCTTCTGCCGCAGCGGAACTTGTTGTACAAAATGCACAAGATATGCTTAAACATTTGGAAAATTTAAAAAGGCTTTTGGCAGTTTCTTTAGATGCAAAATATACTAATCTCCAAACGCGTTTAAAAGCAATTATTAAAGGCAGAATATTTAGGGAGCCTGCAACAATCTTTTTACCTAAAGAGCAAGAAATCGATGATTTAAACGATAAATTATTTAGTAATTTCACCAATTTAATAAACAAAAAAGAACATAATTTAGAACTTTTAAAAAATTCGCTTTTTACTCTAAGCCCGCAAGGTGTTTTAAAACGCGGTTATGCGATAGTCAGGCGTGTCAGCGACTGGCAAATTGCAAAACAATCTGTTTCCGGAGAGCATTTAAAAGTGCAAACAGAACTTTCAACTTTTGAGGTAAAAACTATATGAAAAAAGAAAAATCTTTTGAAGATAAATTAAACCGTTTGGAAGAAATAGTTTCTTCCTTAGAGAGTCCTACTTTAAATTTGGACGAAGCCGCAAAACTTTTTGAAGAAGGCTCAGCTTTGGCACAAGAACTTTCAGGCAAATTAAAAGAAGTTAAATTTAAAGTGGAAGAATTAAAAAATAAAGCAGGTAAATTAGTGCTTGAACCTTTTGACGAAAAAGCAGATGAAACAAAATAAAACGCGCCTTGATAATGCCTTGGTAACACTTGGCCTTGCACAAAGCCGCAATAAAGCGCAGGCTTTGATTATGGCCGGTGTTGTGCTTGTTAACGGCGAACCGGATACCAGGGCAGACAGAACAGTTAAAGAAGAAGATATTATAACTTTAAAGCAAAATCCTTGCCCGTACGTTTCGCGTGGCGGACTAAAATTAAAACAGGCTTTGACAGATTTTAAAATTGATGTAAGGGATAAGATTTGCATTGATATCGGTGTAGCAACCGGTGGGTTTTCCCATTGTTTTTTACTTGATGGCGCAAAACAGGTTTTTGGCGTGGATGTAGGCAAAGGGCAACTGGCAAGTGAAGTCTTGGCGTTTAAAAATTATACTTTTTGCCCAAATACCAATGCCAGATTTATGACTGCGGAAATGTTTCCGTGTAAATTTGATGTAGCGGCGGTGGACGTTTCTTTTATTTCTTTAACAAAAATTATGGAGCCGCTTTTTAAATGTATGGCTGCAAATTCTACGGTGGTATTTTTAATTAAACCGCAATTTGAATTAAGCCCTAAAGAAGTCCCGCACGGTATAGTTCAAACGGAGGAAAACCGCCAAAAAGCAATTAAAAAAGTGCAAGATTTTTTTGAAACT
>JBGVBB010000204.1:0-2063 GCA_045225155.1 Elusimicrobiaceae bacterium | reverse complement strand
CACCGATAAATAAGAATTTGACAAAGGAGTGAGACTATGGGACCAAATCCTAACCATGTATATCCAAATGAGAATATTAAGCAAGTTGTATATATTAAGAATGTTATTACCAATCCAAACATTATTGTAGGTGAATACACCTATTACGATGATACTAACGGAGCAGAAAGATTTGAAGACCACGTCACTCACCACTATGATTTCCTTGGAGATAAATTAATAATTGGAAAGTTTTGTGCTATTGCAAAGGGCATTGAGTTTATTATGAATGGTGCCAATCATAGAATGAACAGCGTGACAACTTATCCCTTTAACATTATGGGGGGTGGTTGGGAACAATTCACTCCAAAGCTTGAAGACCTCCCCTTAAAGGGTGATACTATTGTTGGTAATGACGTTTGGATTGGACAGAATGTAACTGTAATGCCAGGTGTCCATATTGGAGACGGAGCAATTATAGCAGCGAACTCTGTGGTTACAAAAGATATTCCTCCATATTGTATTGCAGGTGGAAATCCTTGCAAGGTCATTCGTAAACGCTTTGAAGAAGATTTGATTGAATATCTACTTAATCTGAAATGGTGGGATTGGAACGCAGACAAAATATTCAAAAATATGGGTGCATTGTGCAGTGCAGATTTACAACAAATCAAGCGTATAACAGATTGATAAATTCCAATTTGTCGAACAGTTATCCTTGTGGAAAAATTTAAAAGTGTAGCACACTATACTTTGCAAGCAAAGTCGTGTGTTTTGCAAAGCAAAAAAGAAAAGAGTAGCAAAAATTTTGCTACTCTTTTATAACGTCTAAAAAATCCCTAAGTGGCACGCCCTTTCGCTTTGTCTTTTTTTATATCTTGCCTTCCTTGACGGTCGCAAAGTGCCTTTCAGGGAAGGGGGATTAAAAAATTTATGCACAAAAAAGTGCAACAAAAGATTTTTTGTAAATTTTGTGTAATAATACAAATAACATATCTAAAGTCGTCAAACTTGAAATGTGGGCATAATTTTATAAAAATTACTCTTTTCTTCCTAAAAGGTAGTCAATATCTTCTTGAAAGTAGTCGGCTATTTTACAAAGATTCTCCAAAGATATTTCTCTTTTACAGGATAAATATCTCGTAATAGTCGGTTGTGGTATTTGTACCTTTTTTGCAAAACTGTTAATTGATTCTTCTCCGAGTAAGGTTTTTAAATTTTTGGAAAAGTTTATCATATATTTATTCATACCTGTATTTTATACCTTTTGGTATAAAATGATTGACATTATACCATTTGGTATGATAACAGGTATATGCGAAAGTTGTCAAACTTGAAATGCGGTCAAAACACCCTAAACTAAAAGAACTCCCGCCCGCAACCAAAAAGGTTGCGGGCGGGGCGTTGTTTTATAAAATTATTCTTTATCGGATAAAACTTTTTTTTGCCACGATTTTTTGCCGCATTTTGGGCATTTCATATAGCGCGTTCTTCCCATATGCATAGCAAGGTTTACTTGTTTATAGGTCGGCACGTATCTGTGATGACAATGTTGGCACTCATAATATCCCGCAACCTGTTCTATCCTTAATAAATAAAAGCAGACGATAAAAAACACTACAAGTCCGCCGATAATTATTAATACTTTTGCCCACTCCGGAATTGTCGCTATACCCGCGCTAACGACTACGGCAAGCAAAAACAGCGCGGCAAACAGCCCTAACCATATTTCCGCCGTGAGAAGTCTTTTATCGGCTTGTTCTTTTTGTTTTTTCATTTCGAGTAAATTTTTTTCCGCTTGTTCGTTATAATCTTTCATTTCTAAATTTTCTCCCGTTAATAGTTCGTTTACGCTTATATTAAGCAGTTTACAAAGTTCCAACATAACCGAAGCGTCAGGCAAAGATTTTCCGCGCTCCCATTTAGAAACAGCCCTGTCGGTTATATTCAGTTTTTCGGCAAGTTCCATTTGCGTAAGATTTTGCTTTTTTCTTCTGTCCGCTATAAAGTTACCTATTTTTATTACGTCCATAACTCTCTCCTTTGGCTATATTATATAACTTTTTTTATGAACAGTCTACATA
>JBGVBB010000203.1:0-2811 GCA_045225155.1 Elusimicrobiaceae bacterium | reverse complement strand
CTTTAGGCCAAACAGCACCGAACCCGGTATTATCAACTTTAAAATTCTTCCCCGAAGAATATGCAGAACATATCAATGAAAAACATTGCAAAACCGGTAAATGTTCAAAACTCGTCCGCTACGAAATAACCGATAAATGTATCGGTTGCGGTATGTGTAAACGCTCTTGCCCTGCAAGTGCTATCACGGGCGAAGTAAAACAAAAACACGTAATTAATCAAGAAAAATGTATTAAATGCGGTCTTTGTTTCAACAACTGCAAATTTAAAGCAATAGTTAAAAAATAAAGGTGAATTATGATTAAAGCAACTATAAACGGAAAACCTGTAGAAGTAAAAGAAGGTACTTCAATTTTGGAAGCAGCTAAAGCAGCGAATGTTAAAATTCCTACTTTATGTCACCACGAGGACCTTGAAGCAACCGGCGGTTGCGGGCTTTGTATCGTAAAAGTAGAAGGCTCCAACAAAATGCTCCGCGCTTGCACAACTGCAATAACGGAAGGTATGAAAATTATTACCCATGATCCGGAACTTATCGCAGTAAGGAAAAGTGTCCTTGAACTCATTATGTCAAACCATCCCAAAGATTGTTTGACTTGCGCAAAAAATCAACAATGCGAACTTCAAAACTTATGTGCGGAATTCGGTATTAGGGAAAATCACTACCCCAATATTTTAAATATTCGCCCTACTTATAAGGACAACAGCGCAAAAGGTATTTGCATCGATACAGCAAAATGTATACAATGCGGCCGTTGCGTTCAAGTTTGCCAAAAAGTTCAAAATGTTTGGGCACTATCTTTCCAACACAGAGGTATCAAAACCACACTTCGCCCTGCAGGCGTTGATTTAAAAGATTCACCTTGCGTTAACTGCGGTCAATGTGCGGCACACTGCCCTGTGGGTGCAATCGTAGCACAAGATGACACACAAAAAGTTTGGGATGCTTTACGCGATCCTAATAAACATTGTGTCGTACAATTTGCACCGGCAGTACGTGTTGCAATCGGTGAAGCATTTGGTTACCCCGTCGGTAAAAATTTAACCGGCGAACTTACCGCTGCACTTTATGAACTTGGTTTCAATGCAGTTTTGGATACAAACTTCGGTGCTGATTTAACAATTATGGAAGAAGCTTCAGAGTTTAAACACCGCCTTACAAATAAAGGTGTTTTACCTTTGATTACAAGCTGCTGCCCTGCATGGGTTGACTACCTTGAAAAATATCATAGCGATATGTTAGATAATGTTTCAAGTGCAAAATCACCGCATGAAATGGTGGGCGTACTTGCAAAAACTTATTATGCAAAACAACATAACTTAGATCCGAAAAATGTTTTTGTCGTCTCAGTTATGCCTTGCACAGCAAAGAAATTTGAAATCGGCCGCAGCAAAGAATTAGCAAGCAGCGGTTACCCGGATGTTGACGTTTCCTTAACCACACGCGAAATTGCCCGTATGATCAAACAAGCAGGTATTGAGTTTAATAAACTTACCCCCCGCAAAGGCGATCATATCTTGGCAGAATATACCGGTGCAGCCACAATCTTCGGCGCGACCGGCGGTGTTATGGAAGCCGCTTTAAGAACCGCATACTTCTTAGTTACAGGTGAAAATGCAAAAAGCATTGACTTCAAAAAAGTCCGCGGTTTAAAAGGTATTAAAGAAGCCAAAATTGACGTCAAAGGCACAGAAGTCCGCGTTGCGGTTGCACATGGGCTTGGCAATGTCGGTAAACTTTTAGAAATCGTCAGGAAAGCCAGAGAGGAAGGCAAAGAACTGCCTTATCACTTCATTGAAGTTATGGCTTGCACAGGCGGTTGTGTTGCCGGCGGCGGTCAACCGTTTGGTGTAACAAATGAACTCCGTGCTGCAAGAGCAAAAGGGTTATACAGTGAAGATTCACACATGAAACTCCGCTGCAGCCATGATAATCCTGCCGTTAAACAATTATATAAGGATTTCTTGGGTGAACCTTTACATGGTAAAGCACACGAGTTATTGCATACACATTATACAGCAAGAAAGAAATACCAAAAATAGGTTATTAAATATTAGGGCCCCCGTGTTCTATCACGGGGGTTTTTTTATGAATATGAAATCTGACATTAACATTCTTTGCTAACGGCGTCTTTTGGGCTAATTTAAATTTTTCTTCTCCTAGAATACCGAAAATCGCTTCGCTCCACGTTCTTCTTGGTACTCGTCGTCGCAGAGAAAATCAAAATTTCCTCAAAAATACTTGTCAGATTCGCGTTGGCGTTTTGCTTTATTTTAATCTTAAATTTGCTGCGATGAACAAAAAAAATATCTAAAAATTTTAATAAAAAATTCATACAAATTAATACTTCTTTTTTACAAATTTTTTATTACAAAAAAATATCAAATTTAATTTTGTTACAAAAAAAATTTGCAAATTGCAAATTATTTTTTAACAATTTTTCCGACGTAAAAAAATATTTTTTAAAAAAAGTGTTGACAAATATAAAAAAATGTTATACAATTTTTTTGTTATGGAAAAGAACACTTTAAATTTCAAAAATTTTGACAACGCTTTAGTTTTAAAAAGCGCAGGTGTTTCTTTTATTAGCCTTTCTATTATTGGTATGTTTATGTTTAACATGTTTATTAAACTTATTCCAATAACAGCGAGGCCTTGACAAAACAAATTTTAAATTTTATTTTTTTAAGACCCCGCTGATAAAAAAGCGGGGTTTTTATTTTGGAGGTTGCCGCCAACTTATAAACAAGGGCAAAAAATTTAAAGAAGTAAAAGAAGTTCAAGCAGTACAAGATGTAAAAGCAGTAAATG
>JBGVBB010000202.1:0-34972 GCA_045225155.1 Elusimicrobiaceae bacterium | reverse complement strand
TGCGGTCACCTTCACTCATAGCTCTTTTATCATCGGCAGATCTTCTGTCTGCATCATAAAAATCTTTATCGGTAAAATCTTTTGTTTCTAATTCGAGTTTTCTGTACTCTTTTTCAAAAGAAGTAGAGTATCCTTCCCTTGAAATACAACCGTTAATACAGGTTAAAGATACCAGTAAAACAGTTAAATAGAAAATGTGTTTCATTTTATTTTCCTCTCAGCAGAAATAATAATATTTTCAAGCAAACATGCTAAAGTTACCGGTCCTACACCGCCCGGTACCGGGGATATAGGGCAAATTTCTTTTAAATTTTCAAAATCCATGTCACCCACACATTTGCCTTCATCATTGACAACAGTTGCGACATCTATAAGTATTGTACCTTTTTTTACAAAATCTTTTTTAATTAAATTTATTTTACCTGCCGCAGATATTACGATATCACTGTTTAAAGTGATTTCTTTTAAGTTTTTTGTTTTGCTGTGGCATAAAGTAACTACCGCATTTTTTGCCGTCAACATTTTAGCCAAAGGAGAGCCGACGGTATTACTTCGTCCGATAACCGCTACTTTTGCACCTTCTAAATTTATTTTATGATAGCCAAGTAAACGTATTACCGCTTTAGGGCAGCAGGGAATAAATGTTTGTAAATTTTCAATTTCTTGCCAAGTTTTGCACATAAATAAACGGCCCATACTTATTAAACCGGAACCGTCTATATCTTGTGAGGGGTTAATATTTGCGGCAATATCTAAATTGTTAAGTTGGGGGGGTAAAGGTCTTGCAATTAAAAGAGCATCGATAGTATTTGATTTTTGAAATACAGCATCAAGCAATGTAAAAAGTTGTTTGGGTTTTGTATTTTCTTCAAGCAAGACGATATCGGCATCTATTCCGATTTTGCGTGCCGCTTCAACTTCTTTGTTTAAATAATAAAAACCGGCAGCATCGCCTTTCCATCCAAAACCGACTAGGCTGGCGTGCCTTCCTATTTTTTTGTAAATATTATAAGCCCTTTCTTGTAAAGAAGCTTTAATTTGATTTGCAAGGGTTTTCCCTTCAAGTATATTTGCCATATACAAATTTTATAAAATTTAAAAAACTTTTGCCATACTAATGTATAAAATGTTAATATATATTATAGCGCAGTGTCGCAAAACATAAAAATTTTTTAAAAAGAGGTATATTTATGGCAAGAAAGCCTTTTATCGCAGGTAACTGGAAAATGAATAACACTATAGAGCAAGGGGTAACTTTAGTTAATGCCCTTAAAGCGGCAAAGAATAAAAATAATGCCGATATTATGGTAGCCCCTAGTTTTACGGCAATTAATGCTGTTGCTAATGCTCTGAAAGGTACGGGTTTTATCGTAGCAGCACAAGATTGTTATTTTGAAGAAAAAGGTGCATTCACTTCTCAAGTATCTCCTTCCCAAATTAAAGAAGCCGGTGCAACAGCTGTTATTTTAGGGCATAGTGAACGCCGTGCATTATTTGGGGATACAAATGAAATTTTAAATAAAAAAATTGCCGCTGCTTTAAGGCATGGTTTACAGGTTATTTACTGTGTCGGCGAAACTTTAGCGGAACGTGAAGCAAATAAAGTTGAACAAGTAATCACTACTCAACTTGAAGAAGGTTTAAAAGGTTATACTACCGAAGATTTAAAAACTTTGGTTATTGCTTATGAACCTGTTTGGGCTATTGGTACAGGCAAAACCGCAACACCTGAACAAGCGGAAGAAGTACATGCTTTAATCAGGAAAGTTTTAACCAAGATGTTGGGCGCAGATTTTGCAAACAATATTCGTATTTTATACGGCGGTAGTGTTAAAGCGGAAAATGTTGATTCAATTATGGCTAAAGAAAATGTCGACGGAGTTTTAGTCGGCGGGCAAGCCTTAATTGCCGAAAAGTTTACCAGGATTATTGATTATGAATAATTTAGCGTCTTATATAGACCATACTTTACTTAAACCGGTTGCTACAAAAGCAGATATTTTAAAACTTTGCGAGGAAGCAAAACAATATCATTTTGCTTCTGTTTGCGTTAATCCTTGCTGGGTTTCACTTTGTGCGGAAGTTTTAAAAGGTACAGGTGTTAATGTCTGCACGGTAATAGGGTTTCCTTTAGGTGCAAATACCAGCGAAATTAAGGCGGAGGAAGCCGCCCTTGCTATAAAGCAAGGTGCAAATGAAGTAGACATGGTTATCAATATAGGTGCTTTAAAAGAAGGCGATACCGATAGAGTTTATCAAGATATCTTAGCGGTACGCAAAGCAAGCGAAGGTAAAATTTTAAAAGTTATTATAGAAACATCTTATTTGACGGATGAAGAAAAGAAAACCGTTTGTAAACTAGCGGCAAAAGCAGGGGCAGATTTTGTTAAGACTTCTACCGGCTTTTCAAACGCAGGCGCAACTGCTGAAGACGTTAAATTGATGAAAGAGGCAAGCGGTATAAAAGTTAAAGCATCCGGTGGTGTTCGTACCAAGGAAGATGCTTTAAAAATGATAGAGGCCGGTGCATCTCGGTTAGGGGCAAGTGCCGGTATAAAAATAGTTTCTTAATTATTATGGAGCATAAAAATGATCGGTAATTACGAAATAAGGGAAAATTCTTTAACACAGAGTTCTGTTTTTTTACTTCTTGTAAAAGCAGATGAAAAAGGCTGTGAGGATATAAAGAGGGAACTTTCTTCCTTCTGTAAATTGATAGATGAAAAAGTTAAGGGTTTTGATTATGCTTTTGAATTATCAGGTATTACCGACGATTCTATGTTAGAAGAAGTAAGAGCCAAATTAGATGTTATTGCTGCCTCTGCTTTAGGAGTTACACAAACTTTTGATAATATGAATAAAACCGCAACGATAGATATAGATTCAACCACCGTCGGCAAAGAAGCTTTTGAAGCTGAAAATGTTTCGGCTACGGAAGATATTCGGGAAGAACCCCCTACAAACGGTACTGTGGCTGCTTTTATTAACAAAGATACAACTGCCCGCATAAATTTAGCGGACACAGGCTTCCCCATTGAAAAGGAAGAGGAAAGGGAAGAAGTAGATTTTAAAGAAGTTTCTGCAGATAGTTCTCTTATTTCAGGTGATGAAAAAAGAATAGAAATAGGGGATACTTCTCTTAGATTGGCACAAACAATTCCAACCATGAGAAAGGAAGAATCTGCAGAGAACATACAGATAAAAGACTTTTCTTCAAATGAAAATAATCAAAATAAACACGAATTACATAAATTATCTGCGGTAGAAGAAGAGAATAAAACAATAGTCTCTTATTCCGATGAAGAAATAAAAAACGTTTCTATGACTTTAGAAAAACAAAAAACAGGTTTGTTAAGCGGATTTTTTGGGAAGATAAAATCTGCAATGCATACAAAACATAATCACCAAAAAGAGGCCCCAAAAACACAAGCTAATGAACAAGAGGCTTTGTCCGGTTTGATTAAAGGTGCAAATCCCGCCAGGCAGGAAAATGTACAATCTCCTTCTAAAGATCAGCAATTATCCCAAAAGAAAGAAAAGAACCCTTTCCAAGATTTAGGGGAAGGAATCATTGTAAAAAAAGGATTGCTGGAAGAAGAAACTACCTCAAGTTCTGTTAGGCAAGATAGATTAGATTTATCTTCTAATTCCGTTACCGCTAAGTTGCAAGTTGATGATATTTTTGCAGCGGAAACAGTTTGTGATTTTTATGCAAATCAACCCGGCGGTCAAGCAGAACCGGCCCCTATTTTTGAAAAGAGGCAAACACCGTTGGAAGCATTAGAAAAAGCTAATGTAAAAGAAGAAACAAAAGAGCCTACGGTAATACCGGTTACCGAGAAAGAAAAAACCGTTCCTACGCAATCAAAACCTACGGAACCTGCGCAAACACAACCTGCACAAACAAAATCTACGGAACAGGAAATAACACGCAAAATAGCATCAATAGAAGAAACACAAACGAAAAGCAAAGGAGGAATCACTTTGCCGGATCAAATTTTTACAAAACAAAATTTGGACGAAGAAAAAGAAGAAAATTTACCGGAAAGAGGAAATGTTTCCTCTTCAAACAATGCACAAAAGGAAGAAAAAGTTTTTCCCAAAATGCAAAGTATCGATATGAATAAAGAAAAACATAACGATCAACCAAAACCAAAAAAAGAAGAACCGGCTCTTAGGCCTCTTCAAGCAAAGGAAAATAAAACTATGAATGAAGAAAAGAAAGAATTACCGCCACTTCCTGTTAAGCAGGGGGTTAATCCTAATTTAACGAGCAGGATGAAAACACAAAGCAGCAAATTAAAAAGCGGGGGGAAAATAGACCATACTTTACATGTTGCTACTCCGTCAAATACGGCTAAGTATAGGAATTATCCCATTGAAATGCCTTTGATACCGACATATACTTTCGCTAATATGGATATTTCTTCTATTCGTTTTGCACACGCTATGGCGATGGCTACTTTAGATGATTTGGGTAAAAGTAATAATCCTTTCTTACTGCAAGGTTCAAGCGGTACGGGAAAAACACATTTCTTACATGCTATGGGGTATGAAATCTCTAAAAAAATACCTCAATCTAAAATATTATTTACAAACGGTGTAAGGTTGTCCAGGGGTGTACAATATTCTTTAGAGAAAGGGGAAAAAGCTAAATTAGATGAATTTTTCGGTAATGCCGAAGTTCTTATTATTGATGATGTGCATTTGACTGCCGTCAATGAACATAACAGGGAGTATATTTCCAAAATTTTAAATGATTTCTTAAAAAGCAAGAAACAAATTGTTATGTCTTCAAAGTATCCGCCGGAAAGTTTAAAAAGGTTTGAGGAACTTGTTAATTTTAAATTTTCTTTAGGTGCCATTGCTGAACTGAAAGTACCCAGCAAAGCACACTTTGTTCGTTTAACAAACAAAATAGTTTCCGAATCTTTCTTGGATTTAACCGAACAACAAATTCAAAATTTCTTCTCGGAAAACAATGATTCTTTAGGTGATGTCGCAAGGAATGTTAAGAGGGTAAAAGTTCTTTCCAGGCGTATTGAAAGTAGCGGTATCAAAAAAATGTCTTACGAAGAAATATTAAAAGCTATGACGGCTATTAACGGTGAAGATGAAAACAGCGAGATAGCTAAAAAAGATTTTTCGGAGATTACCGCTCTTGAAAGAAATAAAGAAAATTCTTGGGGAAATTTCGGGTTTTTCTTTCCTGCATCTCAGATTGATAAATTCCGTTGGGTTGCTTTTGCCGCCCAAGAGGCAGCAAAAAACTTGGGCATAAAAGGTGGTTTCAATTATGCTTTAAAATCTGCTTATTCAACGGAACATATAATTTCCGCTGCTTTTAAAATTGCAAATATTTGCGATTTAAAAGGTTTGAAAGGTGCAGTGATTTTAGGCCCTGCTTTTGTTGAATGCAAAGAACCTATCAGGGATAACTTCTACGATATTTTGACACATATGTTGGAAGTTATGATGATTCGTTGCGGAACCATCAATTTTGAAGATATCAAAAAACCGAGTGCATATATAAAAATGCTCGGGGATATTTTGAAATAAGGAGTTAAAATGAAAAAATTTTTATCTTTATTTTTCGTCTGTCTTTTATTAACTTCTTGCCAAAGGATGAACCTCGGCCCGAAAGGAGAAGGGGAATATGTTATGGCAAGTGCGGAAGTTCCTTTTGTTGAAGGAACTGTTTCTTCTATGAAGGAAGAAGGTTTGGTTTTGGCAGAAAAAGCCGCCGTTGAAAAAGCCGCAAGGGTTTTCCTTTCATCTAACAGTTTAATAGAATATCCCGAAAGAGTAAAAACAGATATTTTGGCTAATTATAAGAACTATGTAAGACGTTCTTATGTAAATTCTTCTTACAGAAAAGGCGATAAGTTTTATGTAGAAGGGCGTGTAATGGTTTTAGTAAGCGATTTAGCAACAAAGGTTAAAGAAATCGAAGACAGTGCTTATGTTCGTAAAACAAATATTTTGGTTGCTTCAAGGGAACTTATTAACGGGGAAGTTTCTTTAAAACAATATTGCCGCCAAGGTGTTTATAAAGCACTTAAAAATTTTCCGTATACTTTACTTGACGGCGGAACTTTAAGTGAAAATAATTTAACAGATACCACCTCTTTTATTGATAAAGCAAAAAAAGAAGGCGCCCGTTTTGTTATTATTGCCGAGGCTGATGCCGCACCCCTTGAAAGCGCAGCCGCTTTAACTACCACATTTAAACCGATTCGTGCAAAAGTAAATTTAAAAGTAATGGCCACAAGCAATTATCAACTTGTTGCACAAGCAGCGGAAAACGCAAGCGGTTTAGATGCCGTTCAAAGTTTAGCAGAACAAAAAGCATTAATGAATGCTTGCCAGACGGCGGCAGAACAAGTTGAGGATGCAATAACACAAGCAATTAATTCCGCAAAAACCTTTAACTTTATTATCACAAATGTAAACACTATTGAACGTTTGGAAAAACTTCAAAATATTATGCGTTCACAAAGAGATGTAGAAGATTTTGCTTTAATAAAATACAGAAACTCAACCGCTACTTTTTCAGTACAGGCAAAAGTTTCCACTGCAGAAGAATTTTCCGCTAAAATATTACGCAAAAATGTTGCAAATTTTACGGTAGTAAATACTTCTGCCGATAGTATTACAATGGAATTTATATAATGTTAGCAAGTGTGTTATCCTCCGCGATTAAAGCCTTAGAAGGTTTTATTGTCAAAGTAGAAATTGACATCGCCGGGGGTGC
The DNA here is from genome assembly GCA_045225155.1 of Elusimicrobiaceae bacterium. Lineage (GTDB taxonomy): Bacteria > Elusimicrobiota > Elusimicrobia > Elusimicrobiales > Elusimicrobiaceae > Proelusimicrobium. The sequence continues at coordinate 28,218 of JBGVBB010000202.1, read as the reverse complement.
GCCTACTTTTACGATAGTCGGTCTTCCCGAACAGGAAGTTAAAGAAGCAAAGGACCGCGTTCAAGCCGCTATAAGAAACAGCGGTTTTGATTTTCCTTTAAGAAAAATAACAGTCAATTTAGTGCCTGCCGAAATTAAAAAAACAGGTACACATTTTGATTTACCTATCGCTTTAGGTATTTTAGCCGCAAGCGGGGAATTAAGCAACCAAGCACAAAATAAATTAAACGAAATGGTGTTTATCGGCGAACTTGGCTTGAACGGTAAAGTTCATGCTTGCGCCGGTGTTTTGCCGATGCTTATTTCACTTAGGAAAACCGGAACAAAAAAAGCAGTTATACCTTTGGCAAATAAAGAGGAAGGGGAATTTGCCGAAGTTCCAAATTTCGGTGCAAGTTCTTTAAAAGAAGTTGTAGATTTGCTTGAAGGTAAAATTTTATTTCATCAGGAATATGAATCCCCAAAAGTTGAAGATAATTTGGAAGGCTTTGATTTAAAAGAAGATTTTTCCGAAGTTAAAGGCCAGGCACTTGCCAAACGTGCTTTGGAAATTGCCGCTGCCGGCGGACATAATGTTTTAATGATAGGTACACCCGGTACCGGTAAAAGTATGTTAGCCAAACGCTTTTCAACAATTTTACCGCCTTTAACTAAAGAGGAAATGCTTGAAATTTTACAAATTTATTCTATTTGCCGAATGTTAGGCAAAGGTAAAAAAGTTTTTCAAAGACCTTTTAGGGAACCGCATCATACAATTTCAAATATTGCTTTAATCGGCGGCGGTGCAAACCCAAAACCCGGTGAAGCAAGTTTGGCACATAACGGTATTTTATTTTTAGATGAATTTGCGGAATTTTCCCGTAACTCTTTGGAAGTTTTGCGTGAACCTTTGGAAACTTTCAAAGTAACCATTGCACGCGCAAAAGATACCTTAACTTTCCCGGCGAAATTTACTTTAATTGCGGCAATGAACCCATGCCCTTGCGGATATCACGGACACCCTGTAAAAACTTGTAATTGTACGCCTGTGCAAATTAGCAGATATAAATCAAAAGTTTCCGGTCCTTTGCTTGACAGAATAGATTTAACCGTCAATTTAAACCCAGTAAATTATAAAGATTGGCAAGCTAAAAGCGAGGGTGAAACCAGTGCACAAATCCGCGAACGTGTAATTAAAGCCCGTAAAATTCAGGAAGAAAGATTTAAAAATTCCAAAACAACGGCTAATGCTTTTATGACCGTTTCGGAAATTAAAAAATATTGCCCTTTACCGGAAGGCGGAGGGGAAATTCTTGAACTTGCAATGAAGAAGTTAGGCCTTTCCGCCAGAAGTTTAGATAAAATTTTAAAAACCGCCCGCACGATTGCCGATTTGGAAGGCAGCCCAAATATTAAAAAAGAGCATATCATAGAAGTTATGCAATATAGGCCTTTAGATAGGAAAGGAGTTAGTGATATTTAATGAAAGCGGAAGAAAAATTATCATTAATTAAAATCAATGCCTTTAACTATCTCAGAACAGATTGGTTGGAAAGATTACTTGAAATTTTCGGTACCGGGCAAGAGATTTTAAAACAAGATGCTAAAACTTTAAGTGAAGAAGGTAAAATTTCACTTGAAACTGCGGAATATTTTTTAAAATCAGCATTGGAATTAGATGCGGAAAAGGAAATAGAAAATACCGCTAAAGTCGGCGGGCATATTTATATTAAAGGGGAAGAAGGTTACCCCGAAGAATTTTTAAATATTAAAGAACCGCCTTTAGTTATTTATGTCCGCGGGGAATTAAACACACATTTAGCGCCGACGGTTGCCGTTGTCGGAACACGTAAAATTACTCCTTATGGCAGGCGTGCTACAACAAAACTTGCCGGCGATTTAGCAGATGCAGGTGTTATTATAGTAAGCGGTTTAGCACGAGGGATTGACAGTGTTGCACATGCCGAGGCAGTAAAACGCAAAAAACCTACTTGGGCTTTAATAGGCACAGGTATCGGCAGATGTTACCCGGCTGAAAATAAAGAACTTGCCTTAGGTATTATTGAAAACGGCGGTGCAATAATTTCGGAGTATCCTTTTATGACGGCACCTTTAGCCCAACATTTTCCAAGAAGGAACCGCTTAATTGCGGCACTTTCCCGTGTTGCTTTGATTGTTGAGGGTGAAGTAAAATCAGGTGCTTTAATAACCGCAAAAATGGCTTTGGAACAAGGGCTTGATGTCTTTGCGGTTCCCGGCCCGATAGATTCCCCGACAAGCGGCGGCCCGAATAAACTTATAAAACAAGGTGCCGGCATTTGTTTGGATGCACGGGATATTATTGATGCTTTACCCGTCAATATAAAAAGTACTTTAAAAATACAAGAAGTTTATAAAGATAAAGAAGAAGTTTCAGATTTATCCCCGGAGGAAGCAAAAATTATAGAAGCTATTGCCGACGGGGAAGTTACAATAGACGAATTATCCGTAAAATTAAATATGGATGTTCCAAGTTTATCAACCGTCTTGTTTTCACTTGAAGTAAGCGGTTATTTAAGATGTGAAGATGGCAAATATTCAAAAGCCAAAATTTAGATTTATTTAATTCAGAGGTGTGACATGACAGTACAAAAATCAACAACAGGCAAAGCACTTGTTATTGTGGAATCTCCCACAAAACAACGTACTATCAGTAAAATTTTAGGGCCAAACTATATTGTTAAAAGTTCTTTCGGCCATGTTAGGGATTTACCCTCAAAAGAAATCGGTGTTGATGAGCAACATGATTTTAAACCTACTTATGTGGTAAGCGGTAAACCGAAAATTATTGCAGAGTTAAAAGATGCGGTTAAAAAAGCATCTGTTGTTTACCTCGCTACCGACCCTGACCGTGAAGGGGAGGCCATCGCATGGCATCTTGAACAACTTTTAAAACTTAAACCTGAAAATACACGCCGTATTTTCTTCCATGAGATTACCGATACAGCCATTAAAGAAAGTTTTGATAATGCCCGTTCCATAGACCATAATTTGGTTGATGCTCAACAAGCCCGTCGTGTTTTAGACAGATTGGTAGGTTATAAAATTTCCCCTCTTTTGTGGCGCAAAATTACCAGCGGTTTAAGTGCAGGGCGTGTGCAATCTGTGGCAGTTCGTTTGCTTGCTGAAAGAGCAAAAGAAATAGCAGATTTTAAAAGCAAAGTTTATTGGACTTTGCGCGCTAAACTTGAGAAGAAAGATACAAAACCTCAATTTTTTGCTCGTGTTTTAAAATGGCAAGGTAAAAATGTTGAAAGCACAACAACCTATAAACTTTTTGCCGAAGATTATAAAGTTAAATCAACCGTTTTTGATACTAATGAAAGTTTAGCCGTCGTAAACGCGTGTTTACGCAAAGGGCCGATAACTGTTGAAAAAGTTGAAAAGAAAGAAGTTAAGCAACATCCTAAACCTCCTTTTATTACAAGCACTTTGCAACAGGATGCTTATAATAAACTTGGGTTTTCACCTCAAAAAACGATGCAAACCGCACAGTCATTGTATGAAGGTGTGGAAATTGCCGGTAAAAACGTCGGTTTAATTACTTATATGAGAACAGACTCTTTTAACGTCTCAAAACTTCTGCAAACCCAAACAAATAAATTTATTAAAGAAAAATACGGACCTGAGTTTGCGCCTGCAAAAGCACCTGTTTATAAAGGTAAAGTAAAAGGTGCGCAAGAAGCTCATGAAGCAATCCACCCGACCGATGTCTTTAAAACTCCGCAAAGCATAAAGGCTTCTTTAACCGCAGACCAATATAAACTTTATGAACTTATTTGGCTTCGTTTTGTTGCTTCACAAATGGCAGATGCAATTTTCAATACCGTAAGCATTGATATTTCCGCCGAAAGTAAAGGAACTTGTTTGCTTCGTGCAACAGGCAGAACGGTAAAATTTGAGGGTTATTTATCTGTTTATAAAGATGAAGAACCCGAGGATAATGAAAAAGAAGAATCATCTTCCGCATTGCTACCTGTTTTGGAAGAAGGTGATACTCTTAATTTAATTGATATTGAAACCAAAGATCATAAAACCGCGCCTCCGCCAAATTATAATGAAGCAAGTTTAATCAAAACTTTGGAAAAACACGGTATCGGCCGCCCGTCAACTTATGCACCGACGATAAAAACAATTATGGATAGGAAGTATATTGAGAAACTTCCCAAAACAACAAAACTTACCGCAACCCCTTTAGGTATAAGAGTTACGGAACATTTAAAAGAATTTTTTAAAGATATTATGGACCTTTCTTATACCGCCGGCGTTGAAGAAAAACTTGATGATATCGCAGAAGGTAATAAAAAATGGGTAGCGGTTTTATCTGATTTTTATACAGGGTTTTCCCGTGATTTGAAAAATGCATCGCAAAATATGACATCTTCCACCCCTGTCCCGACAGATGAAAAATGCCCTATTTGCCAAAAACCTATGCTTTTAAAACATAGTCGTTACGGTGAATATTTGGCCTGCTCCGATTATCCTAAATGCAAGGGTAAAAAGAATTTAAATGCCACAACTTCCGCACCTGTTCAGCAAACAAATGAAGTTTGCGATAAATGCGGTGCACCTATGGTTATAAGAACAGGCCGCCGCGGGCAATTTATGGCATGCTCTGCTTACCCTAAATGTAAAAACACTTATTCAATAGACGCAGAAGGCAAAAAGGTAGCAACAAAGCAGGCTTTAGATTCAGGTAAAAAATGCCCCAATTGCGGTAAAGCGATGTTGCTTCGCCACTCCGCACGCGGTGCGTTTTTAGGTTGTTCCGGATATCCGAAATGCAAAACAATAATTCAAGTTACCCCGGAAGAAATTAAAGAAATAGAAGCAAAAAATGCAACAGCAAATAAATAATTTTTTGCAAAGTTTGAAAGTGCGTAATATGTCCCCACATACCTTAAGGGCTTATACTAAGGATTTGGAGGCCGCACTTTCTTTCTTCTCAAAAAATAATTTAACGCAAATAAAAGATTTTAATATCAGGAATATTCGCTCTTATCTTGCTGCGGAAAACACCACGCAAATAAAACGCAACACCATGCTTCGCAAAATAAGTTCTTTAAGAAGTTTCGCAAAATTTTTGGAAACACGCGGTCTAATTAAATTAAACCCTTTTAAACTTTTTGATGCTCCTAAACGGGAAAAGTTACTTCCTAAATTTTTGACGGAAGAAGAGGCCTCAAATTTAATGGAAGCCCGCCCAAGCAAATTGCATGCTTTAAGAAACAAAGCCATTTTGGAACTTTTATATTCAAGTGGGCTTCGTCGCAGTGAACTCATAAATTTAAATATTTGCGATATAAATTTTGAGCAAGGTTATGCTAAAGTTTTGGGTAAAGGTTCCAAGGAACGCATTGTTCCTATAACTGATATTGCACTTGACAGTATCCAAAATTATCTTGCGACACGCCCACAACATTTGCCGACGGAGCCGCTGTTTTTAAGTAGTTATAATCGTCGTATCAGCGGGGAAGGTATAAGAAAAATTATTAATCAAAGTGCAATAAATACAAAACTTGCACGGCACATAACTCCGCACAGTTTAAGGCATAGTTTTGCAACTCATTTATTAAATAACGGTTGTGATTTAAAAACTTTGCAGGAAATGCTCGGGCATAAAAGTTTAAGTGCCACGCAAGTATATACACATGTTTCACTCGACCGTCTTAAAAAAGTTTATAATCACAGTCATCCAAAAAGCAAAACAGGGGGGCAAATATGATTTCTTTCGGGATAGATATCGGCGGAACTTTTATAAAAATTATTGCTATTAATGAAACGGGCAAAATTTTAAGAACTCAAAAATTTACAACGCCGTGTCATTTGTCTTCTTCAAAATTTCTGGATTTTTTGGCAGAAATAATAAACACTTGGAAGAAAGAATTAAAAACAAAAAAAGCAATTATCGGTATCGGTATTGCAGGTGATACAGATAATAAAAAAGGAGTTTTGCGTTTTGCCCCAAATATTCCTTGGTCTAATTTAAAAATTGCCTCCGGTTTAAAAAAATTAACAAATTGCGAATGTTTTGTTTCAAATGACGCTAACATGGCTGCCTTCGGTGTTTATAAAAAAGAACTTAAAGGAAAATATAAAGATGTTTTAGTTTTAACCTTAGGAACAGGTGTTGGCGGCGGTATAATTATTAACGGTAAATTATATCAAGGGGCAACAGGTACCGCCGGGGAATTTGGGCACATGAAAATAGGCGACTTAAAAACCGGCAATGTTTGCGGTTGCGGTGCACGCGGTTGCCTTGAAAGTTATATAGGTACAAACAGTTTGAAAAAGTTAATATTTAAAACCGTAAAAGAAAATCCAAAAATCGAACTTGCAAAATTGCTTGAAAAGGAAAAGTTTTCCGTAAAAATATTATCTGAAGCAGCACAGAAAAAAGACAAATATGCACTTTCTATTTGGGATTATTTCGGCACATGTTTAGGCCATGCTTTGGCGAATTTAATTTTAAATTTTAACCCTGAAGTTATTGCCTTTAGCGGCGGTATTTCCGGCGGTGCAAAATATTTTATACCTGCTATATGGAAAGTTTTAAAGGAACAAAAAATAAAAGAACCTTTTAAAAGTATCAAGTTGTTAATTTCAAAAACAAAAGATATCGGTGCTTTAGGTTCTGCATGGTATGCTTTAAGTGAAAATAATGAAAAATAAATTTTTATTTTTAATCTCTTTAGTCTTATTAAATACTTTTGCTTTTTGTCAAAAGTCGAATTTGCCTGCACCCGATAAAGAAGATTTTATATTTTTTGTTGCGGATGAAGTTAATTATGACAGTATTAACGGTACGGCTGAATTAAAAGGCAATGTCCGCATTAATCTTAATAAGGAAGGGGAACAATATACTGTCTTAGGCGAAGAATTTTTAGTGTATCCAAAAGAAGAAAGAATAACATCTGATTCCCCGGTAACAATTCAAAACAATGAAGGAACATTTTCTTTACAAAAATTTACTTATGACAGCAAAAATAAAGAAGTCATAATGGATAATTTTCAAGCACAATATGGCCCGATGCGTATTATTTCCGCGCAGCAATTTACCGGGCAAAAAACGGAATATAATTTAAAAAAAGCGGTCTTAACTTGTTGTGATAAAGATTCCCCACATTATACAATGACGATAGGAAGTGCAAAACTAAAACCCGAAGTCAGCATATCAGGTACAAACGCAGTCGCACGTTTAGGGAAAGTGCCTGTATTATATTTGCCCTATTTTTACCGTTCTTTGAATAAAGATCATTTATTTACCACTTATTTAGATTTCGGACAAAGTAAAAATACAGGTATTGGCTTTTTAACTTCTACAGTTTATTCAAAAGGTAATTTTGCCGCAACGGGCAATCTTGATTACTATACAAAAGCCGGCATCGGATACGGTTTAATTTTAGGTTATGATGACCCTTCAAAGTTCCGCGGTAACATTCAAGCGTACACAATTAAAGATAGAGTTTGGGATCAACAGCGTTGGGGTATAAACGGCGGTTTTTGGTGGGAAATGTATGATAATTCAAATTCTTTAAACGATGAAGACGGTGCAATTTATTTCGCACAGATGAAAACCCGTACTGTTTCAGATCCTGATTTTAATAATGACTTTTTTAGAAGTAATCCTTATGTTATTTCCCCTGATAAATTGACACAAACATCTTTGGTCCGCCAAAGCCGTGTTAGCAATTTTCGCATCAGTTATTATGATATCAGCAGATTAGATGAAGCAACAAAAATTTTCCACAATTACAAAACAGATTTGCCGGAAATTGCCTGGACTTTTACACCTTTTGTCTTGCCTAAAACAGGTGGTATAGTAAACAATTTTAATGTATCTTTCAACAATACTAAATTCAATGAAACACCGTTAGATAATAATGACTTCTTGCAGTATTTTAAAGCTACCTGGAAAAGTTCAAAAAGTTTCCGTTTAAATCGTAATTTGACATTAACCCCCAGTGCTTTTTATGATCAGGAAATTGCTTTTAGAGATCCTGCTTCACATGAAAGAGATAATTATGTAGGGCGTTACGGGGCAGAAGTTAATTTGCGAACACATCTCCCTACCGGGGCATTGGATTTCGGTTACCGCTACAAACGCCGTACTACGGATAAAGTTTTGGTTATCGATGAATATAAAAATGTTTTTAACAAGGAAGAACAAAATGCTCTTTATGTTCAAAATTATTATATGCCCACAAATAACTTATATTTTAAAGTTGCAAGCGGTATAGATATTGGTAAAGATATAAATTCTTGGGATTTAAACGATAGATTAGAACCTTTGCTTGCCGAAGTCGGTTACTTTAATCAACAAAGCGGGACAAATTTCTTCTTACAAAATTTATATGATTTTGATGCTGGCAATCAGGCTTTTGTTTTAAACACAACTTTCCATGATCCGCGTGATCCGGAAAACAAATATATTACTTTGGGTGTAACAAATTATAAAACAACGCGGCACAGTTTCTTATTTACCACAAAATTTGCGCTTGCCCCAAAAAATAGTACTTGGCGTGCCAATATGGGTATAGATTTTGAAATTAAAGATTCTTCCATACGCGGTTATTCAAAACATATTTTAGTGTATAAAGATTTCCATGATTTTAATGTAATGTTGGGTGTTAGGGATAGAAGCCACAACTTATCTTTCCATTTTGCAGTCAATGTTTTATGTGGTGGCAAAGGCAAAGGAACAGCCGCTCAACAGCGAATAAATCAATATTGGTACCCTTGGCAGCAAGGTTATACTGACGCGGGGCCTAATTTTTAGAGGTGCATTATGATGGCAAAAGCAAAAGTCCCTTACGGGCGCATAGAAGTTGTTTGCGGATGTATGTTTTCCGGTAAAAGTACGGAACTTATAAGGCGTATAGAAGTCGCTCAACATGCCGGTCAAAAAGTTCAGGTTTTTAATTCTACTTTAGATAAACGTTATGCCCGTAAAGGTATTGCCACGCATGATTTAGTTAAAATGGATGCAAATACCGTTTCTAAAGCGGAAGAAATTTTAGACCTTGTTGAAAAAGATACAGAAGTTATTGCCATAGATGAAGTTAATTTTTTTACTGAAGATATCGTCAATGTCGCAGTTACTTTAGCCAAACAAGGCAAACGCGTTATTTGTTGCGGGCTTGATATGGATTATCAGGGTGTACCTTTTGGCAGCACCGCAAAACTTTTAGCGGTTGCCGATAGTGTGTTGAAACTTGCCGCACGTTGTGTAATTTGCGGTAAACCTGCCCGTCGCACACAAAGAACAGCAAAAGTTAAGAGCCGTATTTATGTGGGTGGGGCGGATGATTATGAGGCCCGCTGCGCAGACTGCCACGAGGTTTAATAAGGAAGTTAGATCCTTCCGACCTTTGCTAGCGGCGTCTTTTTGGTAAATTTTAGTTTTTCTTTTCCTAGAGTACCGAGAGTCGCTCCGCTCCCGTTCTTCTTGGTACACGTCGTCAAAGAAAAAACTAAAATTTCCACAAAAATGCTTGCTAGGTTTGTGCTTTCAGTTTTACTTATATTTGTTGTATAGAAAATTTAAATTTCTCGTCAGACATTTATAAACAAGCCTAAATTCCGCTTGACCGTTTTTTTTTTTTTTCTACAATTAAATTTATAGTAATTTATCAAGGAGATATTTATGTTAAAAGATAAAAAGGGTTTTACTTTACTGGAACTTTTAGTTGTTGTTTTGATTATTGGAATACTTGCCGGTATAGCTTTACCGCAATACAGAAGTGCTGTCAGGAAAGCTCGTGTAGCAGAAGCACAAGTTATTTTAAAAGCTGTAATTGACGCAGAAGATCGTTGGTTTTTACAATATGGAAATTTTGAGTGGAGTTCTTGGGAAGAATTAGATATAGAAGTTCCCACAGAATCACAATATTGGACTTTTAATCAAGAAGAGTGTATAGCTAATGGATGTGGAGTCTATGCTGTCCCAAAATGGGAAAATGGATATCAAATAGAATATTGGAGTAATGGTTACGATAATATAGAAGGTTCGAGATTGACTGGAAAATTTCTTTGCGCTGCTTATAATGAAGAAGGAATAAAAAAATGTTCTAATCTTGGCAAAGAAAAGGTAATCGATGAAGGACCAGAGGATACTAGGTACAGTCTTTAATATCTCGAAAACATATAGTTTATTCACCAAAGCAAATGCCGTCTTGGGCTTTTGTAATTTTTACTTTTACTAAAGTGTTTTTCGGTGTGTTTAAAGATACTAAAACTTTTTGGAAATTTGCCGCAGTAGCAACCTGATATTTGCCGTCTTTAGTTGAATCTTCCACTAAAATTTCTTGTGTTGCGTTTATTAGTTTTTCGGCGGCAGTTTTGCGTAAAATTAAATCTTCTTCGCGTAAAATATCAGCACGGCGTTTAATTTCTTTTGCGTCAATTTGCGGAAGTTTTGCCGCCGCTGTCATCGGCCTTGGGGAATAACTGAAAACATGCAAACCGGCAAAACCTATCTTACGTACAAAATTAACTGAGTTTTTAAAATCTTCCAAACTTTCCGTCGGGAAACCTGCAATAATGTCAGTATAAATAAAAATATCTTTTATTTTTTGTCGTATTTCTTTTACGCGTTTTTCAAAATCTTCGGCGGAATAATGGCGGTTCATTTCTTTTAAAACTTTGCTTGAACCGCTTTGCAAAGGTAAATGTAAATAATTACAAAATTTATTTCCGGCAGTGCTTATAACATCTAAAAGTTCATCAGTAACCGTCGGCAGTTCTATAGAAGAAAATCTGATACGGAAATCATCGTCCAACGCAAAAATTTCTTTAACAAGCCCGGCCAAATTCGTTTTAGTTTCCGCACAAAAATAATTGCCGATATTTATGCCTGTTAAAACAATTTCTTTATACCCGGCAGCAATTAAATTTTTGATTTCTTTAAGCACAATTTCTTTTGGTTTTGAAGTTTTTATCGGGCGTGTAAAAGGCACAATGCAGTAGGTACAAAAGTTTGTGCATCCGTCTTGAATTTTAACAAAAGCACGCGTTTTGCCATGGTGTTCTTTAACTGTCCAATCAATATTTTGTTTAAATAATTCTTGCGGTAAATTTTCCTTTTGCACAATTTCCGCTTGTTTAATTTTTTCTAAAATTTCTTTTGCACCGTGCCTTGCAAAACAGCCGGTTAAAATGAGGCGAGCATTAGGGCTTTTTCGTTTAATTAAATTCGCTTCTTTTAGTGCGTCTTTATCGGCTTTGCGTGTTACGGAACAAGTGTTTATTAAACAAATATCTGCATCTTGCGGAGTATTTGTTATGGTATGCCCTCGGCGTAAAAATTCTTCAAGCAGGGCCTCACTTTCCACTTGATTAACACGGCAGCCGAAAGTTTTTATATAAATTTTCATAAATTAGCCAATGCCCACACCGCACATGCGGCGGCAGTTTGCGCACGTAAAATATTTGCCCCAAGTGTTACAGGTTTTACGCCGTAATTTTTTGCAAGGGTGATTTCTTCTTGTGCATATCCGCCTTCGGGGCCGATAAATATTGCAATATCTTTTTCTGTCGGGATTTGTTCTGTTATAGATGTCTTTTGTTCATCTTCATAACAAATTAAAGCAGGTGTTTTTAAATTTTTTAAAGCATTTTCAAAAGTAAGCGGTGGCAAAATTCGCGGTACTTTTGCAATTTCGCATTGTTTGGCAGAAGCCAAAACAATTTGCCCCCAACGTTCTTTTTTGGTGTCCCATTTCTTTAATAAAGTTTGGTCGCAAAACTTACTGAACACGGGGCAAAAAGTAGTTGCACCGGCTTGGGTGCAAAGGTCCAAAAGTTCTTCCGTTGCCGGGCGGGAAATAGCACTAAAATAAAGTGTGATATTTCTTTTAAGTTCGCGGTTTGGAATAGGTTTAATAATTTCCCCGCCTTGTACGCTTGTTAAACGGGCAAGATATTTTTTGCCGAGCCCGTCAAAAATTTTTATTTCTTGTCCCACGGTATAACGCGCCACTTTTAAGTGGTGTGCTTCTTCTTTTGAGAGAATAAAATTATTGCCGTTTATGTCGGCTAAATACTGTGGCATATATAAATTTTACAAAAAAAATACCCACGATGTTTTATCGTGGGTATTTTAAAACCCTGATTTTACTTTACACCGTGCATCCAGCGTTTAATAGGTTTAACTAAAATAAGCAAAATCAAAGATGCAACTATCGGCGTAATTACCGGCCAAGTAAAGAATTGCGTTAAATTATCTTTATCTAAGAAACCGGAATATTTACCTGCAAGCCACCCGGCGGCGGAGTTTGCCAAAAACCAAATACCCATAAATAAAGAAATGAATTTTACAGGTGAAAGTTTTGTTACCATGGAAAGCCCGACAGGTGATAAACAAAGTTCACCCATCGTAAACATAAAATATGCACCGATTATCCAAAGCATGCCGAATTTATCTTTGCAAACTATTGATGCCGTCAAAAGTAAAGCATAACCAAGTGCAATTAACCAAAATGCAAGCACAAATTTTGCCGGGATGCTTAAATCTTTGTTTTTCTTACCGAGTGTTACCCAAAGTTTAGAAAACACCGGTGCAAATAACATAATAAATAATGGGTTTACAGATTGGAACCATGCTGTCGGTATTTCAAAAGTTTTACCGAAAATGTGGATAATTCTGTCGACATTATGTTCGGCGATTAAGTTAAGTGCAGCACCTTTTTGTTCAAAAATTGCCCAAAAGAAAACAGAGAAAAACGCCATTATAAAAATAACCGCAATTCTTTGTTTTTCGTCTTTAGTTAAAGGTTTATTTTCGGTTTTAACTTTTTCCTTCTTTTCATAATGTTTCGGGGAAAGGCCTTTGCCTTGCAAGAATTTATTTTGCCCCCAAAGGAAGGTTATTAAACCAATACCCATACCTATTGCCGCCGAACCGAACCCCCAACCCCAACCGAAATTATGGGCAAGTGTTCCGGCAATTAAACCTGCCAAAAATGAGCCCAAATTAATGCCCATATAAAAGATGGTAAAACCGCTGTCACGGCGGGGGTCATTTTTTTCATAAAGATCGCCGACAATGCTTGAAATATTAGGTTTAAAAAACCCGTTACCTATAACGATAAAAGCCATAGCCCAGAAAACCCAAGTCATACTACCGCGGCCCATACAAAGTTGGCCAAGTGCAATACAAATTGAACCGATAATTATTGCCGCACGTTTGCCGATCCACTTATCCGCGATATATCCGCCAAACAGAGGGGATAAGAAAATCAAACTCATTAATGTTCCGAAATGTCCGCTTGCTTCTTTAGTGCTTAGCAAGAGTTCTTTTGTTAAATACAAAATAAATAGGGCCTTGAGGGAGTAAAAACTGAATCTCTCCCACATTTCCGTAGCAAACAGCAAGTATAAACCTGCCGGTTGTTTTTGTTTACTAGTAACTTCCATAAAACCTCCAAATTAAAATACTTTTTTATTTTAGCATAAAACTTATAAACCGGGCAAGCATCCCACTAAATAATTTCATATAATGTATATATGAGGAATTTTTTAACTTTAACCCTTTTTACACTATTAACGCCTTGCATTTTTGCACAAATGCTCGGTGGCAGTTCCACCCAAAACTCTTTAAATACAGGTAGTTTTGGTAATAAATCTGTAGATTTTACTTCCGGTAATTATGTCAGCCCTGAAGAAGACTCAGAGGAAAGCACACAGTCCTTCTCTGAAGAAGGCCCTTGGCTTATTTGCGAACTTAAAACAGAAGGTCTTGTAAATATAAACAAAAAAACCGTTTTTAAAAATATTTCCGCTAAGGCCAATACTTTTTATGCGTTATCTTCGGTACAAGAAGACAAAAATAACTTAATCACACTTGGTAATTTCGAAAATGTTGAAATAGATATTACACCCCTTTCAACCAAAGGTAGAAATAAAGCCGATAAAAAAGATAAAGAACTTTATCCTTGCCATGCTTTGACGGTTATTTTAGAAGAAAAACCGATTTTGGAAAAGTTCTATTTTGAAGGCCGTAAACAAGTTTCCAAAACGGCAATACAAAAAGCAATGATGTCTAAAATCAAAGACCCGTTCAGTGAGGCTAAACTCCTCGCCGATATGGACAAAATCAAAGCCCTTTATGCAGATAACGGATTCTTAAATGCACAAGTTTCTTATACTTTTGAAATTGATAAAGAAAAAAATATTGCTCTCGTTACACTTAAAATAGACGAAGGCCAAAAAACACGTGTTAAAGAAGTAAACGTTGAAGGCTTAAACAAAATTCCACTTAAGAAATTTGTTAAAAAATTAAAAAACCGCCCCGGAAAAGTTTATAAAGTTCAAAATGTTCCTGTCGACGCTTATAAAGTTTCCAATTATATTAGAAACGAGGGTTACTATGAATTTAAAATAGATAATTACAATCCTGTTTTCAGTGACGATTATAGCGAAGTTACCTTAAATTACACAGTTCAAGAAGGTTTAAAAGCGTATTTCGGTGAAACGACAGTTAACGGTAATACTGTATTAACGGAGAAAGAAATTGATAAAAGCATATACTATGCAAAAGGCAAATTGTATAATCAACAACAGTTTGACGGTACTGTTCGTGCTTTGCAGGAGCAATATGCCAATAAAGGTTATTTGAGGGCGGAGGTCGTCCCGCAAAAAAATATGGACGAAGAAACCGGCACCTTAAACATAAATTTCCAAGTACAACAAAATAACATTGTTTATGTCGATCATATAGATATTACAGGGGAAGGCGATACCCCAAAATATATTTTCGCACGTGAAGTACCTTTTAAAGAAGGTTCTGTATTTAATTTTTCTAAAGTACAACGCGGGCAAAACAAACTTATGAATATGGGCTTTTTAAATGATGCCCAAATTGATATTACACCCACAAACGATATAAACAAAGTGGACGTCGGCTATAACATAGTTGAAGGCCGCCCCGGTATGTTTACTGCCGGTGTTGCAATGTCTTCGCTTGACGGTTTATACGGTGATATTTCTATCAGTCACATGAATTTATTTCATCGCGCACAACATTTAACCGCCCGTGCAATGTTCGGTAGCCGCGTTTTAGATTACACAATAAGTTGGTTTACTCCTTGGATTTATGATAGACCTGTAGGTTTTGGTATAGATGCTTTTGATACCAGGAGATACCGTCCCTATAGAGATACTTATTCCGCTTATACGGAAAAACGCAAAGGCTTCCGTTTAAATGTAAACCCGCGTTTTAATGATGATGTTTACGGTTTAAATTTCAGTTATGCCTTGGAAGGTATAAAGATTTATGATATTGATTCCCAGTACAGCAGTGAAACAGCCAACGGATTGATAGAAGGCAAAACCACGCAATCTACTTTCGGTATAACACTTGCAAGGGATACCCGTGACAGTATTTTTGACCCGACGGAAGGCTCCAAAAATTCTATTAACCTTGAATTAACCGGTGGGCCTTTTATGGGGAATGTTGATCTTTACAGAGTTAATTTAAAATCTGCTTTCAACTTTACTTTGCTAAACATCGGTAAAGATTATCCTATAGTTTTGATGATAGGCCAAAGGGCAGGTTCAGTAAAAGCATATGGACGTACACATATTGTGCCGGCCTATGAAAGAATATTTTTGGGCGGTGCAGATACCGTTAGAGGTTATGAAACGACAGGCCAAATCGGCCCGGAAACAGGCGGTGAAATTTATTATATCGGTAATATCGAACTTAAATTTCCTATCGCCAGGGAAGGCCGCCGTACAATGGCACAAATTGCAGCATTTTTTGATATAGGTAATTCTTGGACTAATTTAAGTGATGTCCGTTTTAAAACAGGTAGTGATGTAGGTGATTTTAAGATGGGTGTCGGTTTCGGTTTAAGGCTTGTTACGCCGTCACTTCCTATTCGTTTAGATTGGGGTTACGGTTTAAACCATAAGTCAGGGGAAAGACGCGGTTTCATATATTTCTCTATGGCAAACTTATTTTAAGGAATATCGTATAAAGAATGAAGATTAAAATATCAACTTTTCTGTTGCTGATAACTCTTGTTACATTTTTAAATGCACAAGATAAAGTTGATATTGCCGAACTTGAAAAAGAAATTGCCCAGCAGGAATCTTCCCAAACACAGGCCGCTTTAAATAACCTTCCCGGAACAAGCCAAATACCGCTTGAAAAATATGATACAACCGCAATAGTTCAAGTACCTGTGATGAACCCTTCAGAAAATGAAAAGCCCGGTAATTTTAATTCTGTTTTAAATCAACAAGCACCCGAAGGCAGCCAAAATTTTAACGGTCCGCAAGGTACTTTGCCCACGGTGCAAGATCCGCAGGCGGCAGCACTTCAAACGCCTGAAAAAAACGCACTTGCCCAAAATGCAAAATCGGAAGAATTAAAACAACAATTTGGGTTTAAATTAAACGGTAAAGAGCAAGATACCCAACAAAAAACGGAGGGTGCTTTAGCGGTTTATATTAATATGGAACAAGTTTTTAATAATAATCCTTGGACTATTGAAGCACGTAAAAATATGCGTCTTGAACTTGAAGCAAAACAACTTGAATATGCCCAGCTTCAGGATCAAGTTAAAAATTTGAAAGAAAAATTAAACAATCTTCGCATCGAACTTAGAAACACACAATCTTTTTATGAAGAACTTGAATATATTCCGCCGACAGATGACACAACTTTCCCACGCATAAAACCAAACAATTTGAAACACTTGTTACAAGATCTTTTGTTTTATTCTAGCCAAATCGTACAAAATACACCGGTGCTTCCTCAAAAGGAAACAAATTCTATCAAAGAACAAATAAGAACAACAAAGCAAGCAATAATAGAAAAAGAAACTTTTTTGCTTAACTTTAAAGAACTTTCAAAAGAGGAAGTAAACTCCCGCCAAGATTATATTGTCGGCGAAATTTTGAAAGAGATTTATAGCGGTCTTAAGGAATTTTCTTCCGTTCGCAATATCGGTGTAGTAGTGGATAAAAACAATTTGCTTTACGGTAAACCCATAGATGTTACCGACGAATTTATAAAGTGGATGAAGAATTATCATAATAAATACAAAAAGCAGTTAGGAGGTAAAAAATGAACTTAACCTTGAAAGAAATGGCACAAATTTCCGGTGCGGAACTTGTGGGGGAAGAATCTTTTAAACCCACTTGTTTGTGTGGCTTAGATAAAGTTATAGAAGGCGGTATTGCTTATGCAGCGGAACTTCGTGATGCCAATGCCGAAGCGAATAAAAACCTCGGTGCTTTAATAGTTCCTACAAAAATTAAAGGGCAAGAAATTGCTTATAAAGGCAATATTTTATACGCAAATAACCCCGAGTGGGCTTTTACTTTAATAATGCGTGCAGCAACAACTTTAAATAAAAATATCAAAAGGGAAATACACAAAACTGCCGTCGTTTCGGAAAATGCAAAAATCGGTGCAAATGTTGCAATCGGTGCTTTAAGTGTTGTAGAAGACGGCGCGGAAATCGGCGACGGTACAATAATTTACCCGCAAGTATATGTGGGGCGTGATGTAAAAATCGGCAAAAATTGTATTATTTATCCTAAAGTTACTATTCGCGAAGAATGCGTTTTGAAAGATTATGTTATTTTGCAACCGGGTGCGGTTATCGGATCCGACGGTTTTGGCTATGTCTTTATAAATAAACATGAAAAGATTCCCCAAATCGGTAAAGTTATTTTACAAGATGATGTTGAAATCGGTGCAAATACAACTATTGACCGTGCAAAGATGAACGAAACTGTCATCGGTGCAAATACAAAAATTGATAATTTGGTGCAAATCGGGCATAATGTTAAAATCGGTATGTCCAGCATTTTGGTTTCGCAAGTCGGTGTGGCAGGTTCTGCACAAATCGGTAACGGTGTGATTATTGCAGGCCAGGCAGGTGTTTCCGGCCATTTAAAAGTGGGCGACAAAACAATTATCGGCCCTCAAGCCGGTATAATGTCAGGCCTTGAACCCGGCTCAAAAGTTATGGGTTCGCCGGCTATGTCTTATTCTGATTTTATGCGTTTGCAGGTGATTCTCAAAAAATTACCGGAATTTTATAAAGAAATCCAGGCTTTAAGGAAAAAATATAATATTTAGAGGTTTTATGAACAGGTTTACAGTAGCAAATGAAGTAACTTTAAGCGGTATAGGTTTACATACCGGCAAGAACAGCACTATCACTTTAAAACCAAGTGAACAAGGTTATATTTCTTTTTTAAGAAGAGATATTAAAGATGCGGAACCTATCAAAGCACATATTTCCAGCATTAAATCAACTTTACGCGGCACAAATATGGCAAGCAGTAATGCCAGTGTTCATACGGTGGAACATTTGTTAAGTGCTTGTGCTGCTTTGGGTATTACAGATTTACTCGTGGAAATGGACGGCCCCGAACCGCCTTTAACCGACGGTTCTTCCTTAGTCTTTGCCGAACATATTTTAAAAGCCGGCCTTAAAGACTTAGGTTTACCTGCAAAAGTTTTAAACATAAATAAAGAAATAAAGTACGAAGAAAAAAATATGTCTTACACAGCCAAACCGGCAGACAAATTAACTTTTACTTTTATTTATTTACGCAACCATCCTTTAGTAAATCATCAGGAATATACCTTTGAAATGTCTAAAGACGGTTATGTCAAAGAAATTGCGCCATCCCGTACTTTCGGGTTTGAAGAAGAACTCGCTTTCTTAAAAGCAAACGGGCTTGCCCTTGGCGGAGATCCGCAAAATTGTGTGGTAATTTTTAAAGATAAATTTTCCACTCCTTTGCGTTTCCCCGATGAACAAGTTCGCCATAAAATTCTTGATTTAATCGGTGATTTATCTTTGACAGGTTATGTACTCGGCCCAATGCATATAACATGTTCTTGCGGTGGGCATACAGGCAATACAAATTTTGCTAAAATATTATTACAAAATATCTAGGAGATTTTATGATAAACCCCAATATTCACCCCACGGCTATAATTGATCCAAGTGCCAAAATAGGCGAGGGCACCATAGTCGGCCCATTTACTATTATCGGGAAAGGTGTTACGATAGGTAAAAATAATAAAATCGGCCCTAGTTGCGTTATAGAAAACACAACAATGGGTGATGAAAACGAACTTATCGGCCATTGTTTTATCGGCGTAAAACCGCAAGATTTATCTTATAAAGACGGTTTTGAAAGCCGCGTTCAAATCGGTAATAAAAATAAAATACGCGAGTGTGTAACCATACACCGTTCCACCAAATTAGATCAACCGACGGTCATCGGTGACAGTTGCCTTTTGATGGCAAATTCCCACGTCGCGCATGATTGTATTTTAGGCAATAATATTATTTTAGTTAATTGTTGCGGTGTTGCAGGCCACGTTCGTATTGCAGATCATGCGATATTATCAGGTTTAACGGGTGTGCATCAGTTTGTGCGTATCGGCCGCTTTGCTATGCTTTCAGGTTTAAGCGGCCTTATGCTGGACCTTCCTCCCTTTTGTTATGCAACAGGCACACGTGCAAAACTTGCAGGCATAAATGTTATCGGCCTTAGGCGTGCAGGATTTAGTTCTGAAACTATCCGTGCAATAAAACATGCATATATGGAACTATTTTTATCAACCAGAACAATGAAAGAAAGCATTGAACTTTTACGTTCAAAACCACAAGTTCCCGAAGTTATGGAAATGATAGAGTTTTGCGAAAAAACAGAACGTGGTTTAACCACACCGCGCAAAAAAACAAATAAAACGGAAGAAGATGCAGATGAGTAAAATACTCGGCATAATTGCCGGCGAAGGTAAATACCCTGTTTTAACCGCTAAAGGTGCAACCGAAGAAGGTTGGCAAGTGGTAGTTGCTTGTGTCAAAAGTAATGCTAACGAAAGTGATTTTAAGCCTTATTCAAAAACAACAACCACATTGAAGATAGGCCAACTTACCAAGTGTATAGAATTTTTTAAGCAAAACGGTGTAACACATGTTATTATGGCTGGGCGTGTTAAGCATATAAACATCTTCTCACTTATGCCCGATATACGCATGGCTAAAGTTTTGGCTACACTTCGCGATAAACGGGCAGAAAGCCTTTTAAATGCCGCAATAGCGGAATTTAAAAAAGATGATATAGAAGTTTTATCTTCGTTTTCTTTCTTAAAAAACTGCACGGTCAAGGCAGGCAATTTAACCAAACGAACCCCAAACGAAGAAGAAAAAGCAAATATAGATTTAGGTTTAAAAATTGCGCATACTTTGGCAGACTTGGATGTCGGTTTAACAGTTGTTTTAAGTGATAAAGCCGTTCTTGCCGTTGAAGCGATGGAAGGCACGGATGAATGTATTAAACGCGGCGGTGAAATTTATAAAGCAGCAAAAAGTAAAGAAAAGAAACCGCTGGTAATTGTTAAAGTCGCGCGCCCAAAACAAGATGACAGATTTGATTTGCCCGTTATCGGTAAAGGGACAATAAAGACAATGATAAAATCAGGCGCAACGACATTGGCCGTTGAAGCCGGCAAAACAGTAGTTTTAGATGTGGAGGAAGTCGTTGCTCTCGCAGATAAAAATAACATTTCAATTATTGCTTTATAGAATTAAAATTTAATACAAAAAATTATAAAAAACCCCGCATAAAGCGGGGTTTTAAATTGTAGGTTCAAAATATTATTTTATCTTTTGTCTTTTTTGATACCAAAAGGAAACAAGTATCAATATCACCGCAAGAGCAAAAGATCCTAAAATACGGTATAAGAGTTCAAGTTGCCAAATGTCGGATAATAAAAATTTAATCAACGGCAAAACCATTACGCCGATACCTATCTTGGAAATTATAGGTTTTTCCTTAAACAAGCCTAACCCGATTAATGCTGAACCGAATAAAGCCCATGCTAAAGTATAAGTTAAGGCTTCCGCTAAGTGGCCGGTAAATGCGAAATCTAAAGTTTCCCCGGTACAAAACCATTGTGCGATTTCTATATTAAGTAACCAGAATAAAGTTACACCGCACAAGGTATAAAAGATATTTTTAATTTGTTTTGGCTCTTCCCATAAACGTGCAATAAAGTAAAAAGATAAAGCACATATACCGTAATCCCACAAGTACCAATTCCAAATATGTGTGTTTGGTACAGGCAATAATTCTTTAATGCCGCATATTGCCCACAAGCCAACAATCATACCTAATCCGGCGGAAACAATTTGCCAACCTTTATAAGGCATATTTTTGTTTAAGTATGATAAGAAAACTGCTTCTAAAGCCCAAGCAACTGCAAGCCAATGGCTTTTTATTTCTATCGGGAAAATAATAGTTAAGAAGAACAAGCATGCCCCGCTGATAAAGGCAATGCTCATAGGATTACCTTGCGGTTCTTTGTTTTTGCCCCATAAGAGGTAGAGTAAATATGTGTAAATACCCAATAAACATGTAGGGATTATACCAGCCGGCATCCATTGTGCATACTCTTTTATTACCATACATCCTATACCGCAAAATGATAGGCCGGCAAAAGTTGTTGCTATCCAAGTTGAACATTTTTCCCAGAAGTATTTTTTGTTTATGAAAGGAACTATAAAGAATAATGAAAATATAACCAAAATCCATGAAGTATAAGTTACTATTGAAGTTTCATTGACTAGTCCACCGTCCCAAATAGATAATTCCACAAGCCCGGCTCCAAGTGCGATTGCAGGCAAGGTATACACATTATGATACAAACGTGCGACAAAGATATTTAAAACACATATTACCATGGTTGCCCCAAGTAACCAATGTAAATTTGCCGATACTTTACTTTGTGCAACAATAACTAAGACAAAGATAAAAGGCATTAAGGCGTTTACAAAGGATAGTATCTTTTCATAATAGTCTATATTGGATGTAATTCCTTTTTTGCGTAAGGCAACAAGCACCCCGCCGCATAAGAATAACGGAACGAAACTGCTTATGATAGCATAAGGAGTGAAGATTGATAAATCTAAACCGAAAACAGAGACAAACAATAATAAGAAGATCACGGCAATTGCCAGGAAAACAACCCATAACATTTCTGCCAATGCACCCAAAACAATTATGCCTGCGAGGAAGATATTCATGGCAGTAAACATAATGCCGAAATTGGTTGTTGAATTATACCATTCGTAAGAAATAAACATTACAAAGAACATTCCTATAACTGCCAAAGGATATAACACGGAAAATGCATCCGGTTTCTTGTCTTCGTTTTTATTAAAGATGGGTAATAAATCAGATGAGGCATTAAGTGCCGTAAATAATACGGAAATTCCTAAAGAGAACCATAAAGGTACGGAATTTGCATTTTTTGCAAACCAAGCAAAAAGTATAAAGAAAGAAAAACATTTGCCGATTTTTGCAAATACTTGAGTAAGGTTTCCCCTGCCCACTAGGAATAAAATAATAAAGTTTACAAGTAAAACATAACCAAGAAATTGTGACGAAACCGACAAACCTTCAACTAATGAACCGATTGGTAACATTAAAAATAATTCCATACACAAAAAGGATCCCACGGTTGTTGATAATAAAGATTCCCCGTTTTGTTTGCGTATTAACCAAGCACTTGATATGGCATATAGAGAGAAGAATGTTACTACACCTAGTATTTTATAAGAATCAAACGGTATAAACCATGCTGCCTGGCATAACCATGTAAAACCGAGTGTGCAAATGAATAAGTCTGTCCAATTCTTTTTAACGGCAGCAAACGCAGAAGACATATTAACAAAGAACACATAAGAGAAAAATATTGCCCAAGCATCATTACCACTTCTTAATAAAACGGGCGTTAAAAATGCGATAATCGCACCTAGGTAGCCGACATATTTCGCTTCTTTTTTTAATGATGCCCCTAAGGCTATAAAAGAAGTGATTGCCATTAATACAAAGGCTGTTTCCAAACGAATGAAATGATATAAAAGATAAGAACAGTAAGTAGATATGTAGATAATGGCAAAACCGCTTCCAAGCAAAGTATGGGATGTAATGCGATATTTTTCGTTTTTAATAAAAAAGCCCCAAACAGCTAAACTTACGCCCAAGATTAAACTTAAAGTGATACGCATTGCAGGACTTATTAAAGAGTGTTCAATTGAGTATTTAATACAAAAAGCAACACCTAAAAATAACATAAAACCGCCAATCCAAGAAAATAATTTGGCTGCGGTAAATTCAAAAACAGGTGCTTTTGTTTCTTCTTGAACTGTGGGTTCAAAAGTTTTTGTTTCGTAATTTGTAAAATCTTGTGAGGGTGTTTCTGTGGGGGGTTCAACACTTTGGTTGCTTTCTTTTTTGTTGCCTATTGTGAGTGCTTGTTTTAAATAATCGGAATCGGAAACAGCTGCTGCCATGGTTTTTACAGGTTGTGTTTGTGCCGGTTTATTTTCTTCGGCAGTAATAATCGTTTGTTCCTGAACAGGTTCCTGTACATGTTTTTCATTTTCTGCAGATTGTTTGAAATCTTTACTTGAAAGAGAAAGGTTTTTCACTTTATCTCTTAAATCATTTACCCTTACATGCAAAACAATTAGCCATATAATTGTAATTACAATTAGTATTCCCATAACATCCTCCGATATTTATTTGTTAATTAGAAATTTTACCGTTTGTTAAATCAACACACTGGCAAATTGTACAGATTTTATCTTTTTTATTGAAGAACAAAACATTGTCTTTATCTTCTACATAGCAAGATTGACCTTCATTTGTTTGTTCGCTTTCTTTCATTTTTCTGTTTTTGCTGAACTCATCTGTGCAAATTTCCAACGCAGTTTGTACACATAGGTATTGTCCGTTTGGTTTTAAGCAAGTTCCGTTACGTCTTTGATATTCATTAGCACAATCCCATGCACAGTTGTCTTTATCTTTAGCGGCTGAAGTAAATATTGCGCCGACAGGTTTATTTGTGCAAGCAGAGCATTCTGCGTTCTTTTTTTGAGGATCCCAAAAAGTTCCTATCTTTTCACAAACGCAATTACGGGCTTTTGCTTTCCATCCGACATTTTTTTCACAAGCATAATAAACATTTGTGCAAGAACCTTCTTGGTTCGGTAAAGTAATTTTGTTTTTATCTCCGGGGTAAGGAAGACATTGATCATTAACCGGGCAAAAATCGTTATTAGCACAGGAACATTCCCAGGAAGTATAAGACCACCCTGTATTTTTTTGGCAGATGGCATATCTTTTGCAAGTTCCGTTTTCTACGTTTTTTTCAATCGGTTCTTTATCTTCGCAGTAAGTACCGTTATAACATTGTTCACTTGTGCAATCTTTTTCTGTTTGCGTTTGCTTGCAGGTTTTACCGTCCCACTCAAAGCCTTTTTTGCAATTACATTCACTCCAATCACTGCAAGTTCCGCCCGCACAACTTGCCACACATTTACGTGTCTGTTCACCTTTTCCGTCACCGCAAGAGCGTGTTGTTTCCTTATCTTGTCTTTCTGTAAAGCAAGTATCATTTACGTAGCATAACCCTTCAGTATTTTCATTTACTTTTTGAGGGCATTTTTTACCTTGGCAAAATGCCAATGCATTTTTGAAAGAAGCATAGAAAAAAGTTTTAT
This sequence comes from Elusimicrobiaceae bacterium, assembly GCA_045225155.1. Classification (GTDB taxonomy): domain Bacteria; phylum Elusimicrobiota; class Elusimicrobia; order Elusimicrobiales; family Elusimicrobiaceae; genus Proelusimicrobium. The sequence continues at coordinate 3,646 of JBGVBB010000202.1, read as the reverse complement.
CGTCGGTATTTTTTTTGTATTTTAAAACAAGGCAAGCATTTTCCGGGTCAACTTCTATTAAGAAATTATGACTGTAACCTATATTATAATCACTGTCTTGTTGTTGATTCCTTCTTGAACGCAAGCTTCTTCTTTGCCCCATGCCAAAGGGATCAAGATCTTTTTCCAATTTTACCCCAAGGGCATTGGCTAAATCTTTATCTTTGAACAAATCCTTTTTATATTGTCCGTCAAGTTTTAAAAAATCTTGTTGAACTTGAGCGATTTTTGTTATAGTTGTTTGGGCATCTTTCGAAAGATTGTACCTAATCCACCATTCTTTGCCGAACACATAACCCAAACTTACAAATAAAACTAAGATAACAAAAAATATTTTTTTCGTCTTAGAAGTTTTATTGAACAAGTCTTTAAAGTAAATAAAAACGTCACTAACATTTATCTCGGACAAACTTTTCATAAATATAGTATACATTTTTTATCTTAATTTGTATAATTATTTTAGGGGTTTAGGTTATTATGAAGAATAATAAGAATTTATTTTCAATAACTTTACTGGTACTTTTGGTGGCAGTATTTGTTTTGACAGGTGGGGTTTTCTTCAGTTTCGGTTTAAGAAACACTTTATTAAATCAACAAAAAGTTTATTTGCAAGAAGTAGTAAAAGAGGCCAGTCTTGATTTTACCGCTTATTTACAAAGAGAGATGCAATCTCTGCAGGCTATTTCTATGGTATTTTCAAGCTTTTACAGCTATTCTTCGCTTGATGAATATTTAATGATTTTAGATAAAATTGATGACAGTTATATTTTTCAAGATATAGGCTTATTTCTTATAAATAATAAAATCGCTTATTTTGAAAACGGCGAAACTGCAGAAAATTTTATTCCGGATCAAATGATACAGGAAGTTTTAAGCGGTAAAAGTGCTATATCAAATTTAAGATATGATCCTTTTACTAATCAACCTATTATTATATATGCTACCCCGTTTGTAGTTAATGACAAAACGGAAGCAATTTTGTTTGCCACACAGAAGATAGAGGAATTCCAAAAAATACTTACCAAATATAAAATTTCGGGGGAAGGTTTCAGTGCCGTTTTAAACAACAAAAATCAACTCATTGTAGATACAAACCTCGATTCGTTCAAAATTCAGGATTTAAAAGAATTACTTTCATTTTACGGCAAAGAGGGTTTAACCCTTTATAATAATTTGATCGCTAATTTGGATATAAGTGACGCAGGTGTCTTTAGTTATACTACGAAAGGAACTAAAGAACAGAAATTAATTTCTTATGAAAAAATTTCTGTTTTGGGGCTTGAAAATTGGCACTTAATTTTTGTTGTCCCCGCCAAAGTAATAGCTGTTGTTCAAAAGAAAATCTTTTTAGGTTCTTTGGTATGTTGCTTAGCCTTACTGTTATCGTTTGCGTTAATTTTGGTTTTTATAGAAAAGAAAGAAGAAGATCAAAAGCAAGAAATATTTGAAACGGCTTTTAAAGATGATGTAACAGGTGGTTTTAACATGGCCCGTTTCCAAATGGAAATGGAAAATATACTTAGCAAACAAAATAATCAAAAATTTGCCCTTGTTATACTTGATATAGATAATTTCAAATTAATAAATGATTTATACGGTTTTAGGCAAGGTGATCTCGTATTAAACCACATGGCTAATGTTTTAGAAGAAAATACCGATGTCAGAAGAGGTGAGATTTTTGCCCGCGTAATAGGGGATATTTTCTTGGTTTTGTTTAATTATCAAGAAGACAAAGATCTTACAGATCGTTTAGACAAAATCTATTCCGCTATACAAAGTTGCTACGCCGTAACAGATATGCACTATAGTATCAATACTTGTTTCGGCATTTACAAAATAACCGGGGATTTGCCTTTCTTCTTAATGCTTGATAGGGCCAGTTTAGCCAAAAAAACATGCAAAGAAGGCATGAATAAAAGATATGTCTTCTATGATGAAGAGACTTTCAAAAATGTGTTACAAAACAAGGAAATAGAAAACAGCATGCATCAAGCATTAAAAGACGAAGAATTTAAATTATATTTCCAACCCAAATGTTCTTTTGATAAAAACTCTATACGCAGTGCAGAGGTCCTTGTTCGTTGGCATAATCAAAAGAGGGGTATTATCCCTCCTACAGATTTTATACCCGTTTTTGAGCACAACGGTTTTATAATGAAGTTAGATTTTTATGTTCTTGAAAAAACTTTACAAACATTACGACAATGGATTGATGAAGGGTTACATCCTTGTAAAGTGTCTGTTAATTTTTCCCGTTTGCATTTAAAGGATGAATTGAGTATTCCTAAAATAAAAATTTTATTAGATCAATACAAAGTTCCGACAGACTTAATAGAACTTGAAATTACGGAAAGTGCCGTTATGAATAATACTCCGGAAGCTAAAAAATTTGTGGAAGGGTTGCATAATATGGGCATATCCGTTGCTATGGACGATTTCGGTGCTGGGTTTTCTTCATTAAACGTTCTTAAAGATCTGCCTTTTGATACCCTTAAAATAGACAAAGAGTTTTTAAAGGATTTCGGCAAAAACCCACGCACCGCTACAGTGTTGGAAGGCATTATTACAATGTTGAAAAACATGAAAACATGTGTTGTTGTGGAAGGGGTAGAAACAAACGAACAAGCCACTTTCTTGAATTCTTTGAAATGCGATTTAGCACAGGGTTTTTTATACTATCAACCTTTGATTATGGAAGAGTTTAAAAAATTATTGGATAATAAGGGTGAAGAAATAAATAAAGTTATATAAAAAGAACACCCCAGATAGGACTTGAACCTACAACCTTATCCTTAGGACGGATCTGCTCTTCCAATTGAGCTACTGGGGCATAAGTAAATTATACAATTTTTATAAATATTATTGAAATATTTGCTAATTTAATATATACTTGATATATAGGAGAGTTTGTGTATGAAAAATAAAAACAAGAACAAAAGGCAAAAGGGTTATACCCTGATGGAAATTTTGATAGTCGTAGTAATTATAGGGGCTATGGGTTATTTTTCCATCCCTATGTACAACAAAATTATAAATAAAGCAGATGTATCAGACGCTTTGCACAATATTGATATGTTCTCCGGGGCACAGGCAAAGTATTTTATTGAAAACGGCAAATATACAAGTAATTTAAGCACATTAGAAACACCGTTGAAAGGTGAAAAAGCCAAAATTGATACAACCAGATTTACTTACACCGCCGGAGATCCTAGAGAAGATGATTATTGTATTTATTCCGCTAACAAAATTAAAAAATATACTCTTGCCAGGAACTACAGAACAAATTCTGAAATTTTATGCGAAGGAAGCGATTGCGGTAAAATAGAGTCATTTGTAAGTGAAGGAGATTTTAAAGAATTATGCAGTAAAAACGGCGGTAATTCTCAAAGTTGTAACAATACGGAAGAATCTTGCCGAGCTATGAATAAAAATTGGGGATTATTGGGTGATTGTACTTGCGGTTGTACTGTAAAAGAAGGAGAAGAAAAGTGGTGTAACAAAAGCCAAAGATGGAGCGAGGAAGAATGTGATTGCGTTCAATGGAACTCTTGCGATTTAACTGAAGAAAAATGCCATTCACTTTATACACCAAACCACTTTTTGCATA
>JBGVBB010000201.1:0-6927 GCA_045225155.1 Elusimicrobiaceae bacterium | reverse complement strand
TCTCCTAAACAATCTTCTTTGTATTAAGCAAACAAGTTTTGCAGGGGCTGATTTTAGTATCTTTAGTTTTAATTTTCTCTGCAATTTGTTTGGCAAAATCTGTTAATGTCGGGTCCCTGGCACCAAGTACCAAAACGACATCCCCCTCTTTTGCTCTTGCGGCAATTAAGGCGGCTGCTTCGTTACGGCAAGGTGTGTAAACCGCACTTACACCAAGGTGTTTTAAACCTTGATAAACTAAATTTGCCGAAATGTGTTCCGGTATTGTGCCACCTGGGTAATAAACTTCACCCAAATATAAAGTATCCTCAGGTTTAATATTTTCACTAAAGCACTCAATAAACTCTTTAAGCAAAATTTGTATAGATGTAAAAGCATGCGGTTGGAAAAACACCTGTAATCTTTTTCCTCTCAAATGTGCAGCTTTTAATGTGGCTGAAAGTTTATGCGGATTATGGGCGAAATCATCAATAATTTCAATACCGTTAATATTTGCAATAGAATTGAAACGGCGATATACACCCTGGAAATTTTCAAGTGCTGCCGAAACCGTCCTTAAATCAATATTCATTTCTTTTGCTACCGCGATAACTGCAAGTGCATCTTTAATATAATGTTCACCCGGAAGATTAAGTTTAAAATCAACTCCGTCCACCGTAAAAGTTGAACCGAAACCGTCAAGTTTAATGTTTTCGGCATGTGTATTGCCGCAGTGTAAACCGAAAGTTTGGGCAGGGCCTAAAATTTCTTTAAGGTTATCTTCTTCGGCATTAACAATAAGTTTTTTACAGTTAATACTGAATTTCTGAAAATAACCTTTTAAAATAGAAATATCTTTATGGTCATGTGCTAAATTAAGCATCACGCCTATTTGCGGATGATAGTTCACCAAAGTGCCGTCAGATTCATCTGCCTCAATGACAAGCCAAGAAGTTTTACCGCGGTAAACATTACCGAAATATCCTTCTTTTTGAAGTGAAAGCAAAACACCGCCTGTAATTAAAGACGGATCTTTGCCGGCTGCTTTTAAAACTTCAAACATCATTGCACTTGTTGTACTTTTGCCCGAAGTGCCTGAAATTGCAATAGTTTTATTTTCCTTTACATGTTTTGCTAAAAGTTCCGAGCGATGAATTAAAGGAATACTGTATTTTTTTGCAATTTGAATTTCAATATTATCAGGTTCTATTGCGGAAGTTAAAACAACGGCATCTGTATCTTCCGTTATACCGCTACCGTCTTGCGGATATAATTTTACGCCAAGTTTTTTTAAAGTTTGCCAAATCGGCAAATCAGTAAAACCTTTATTTATTAAGCGGTCGGAACCTGTAACTTCATCGCCACCCATTGCATGAAGTTGGGCCAAAGCACTCATCCCGATTCCGCCGACACCTACAAAATGTATTTTCATTTTAATCCCTCTAAAAATTTATTCATATCATAAAATCCGGCTTTTTGTTTCAAAAGCCAAACAGCAACCCTTACGGCACTTTGGGCTAGCATTTTCCTGTCCAAGACCTTGTGGGTCAAAATTATTTCTTCATCTTTGCCGGGGGAAGTTAACGTCAAAGTATGTGTCCCCGGCACTTGGCCTATACGTTCATAAGTAATTTGATCTTGCAATATATCTAAAGCGGCAGCCAAATTTTTTGCTGTACCGCTTGGGGCATCTTTTTTTTGTGTATGGTGTATTTCATGCAAGGCCAAGGTATAACCCTTATACATTTTTTTTGCTTCAATTAAAAGTTCTTTAAATAACGCTACACCGATGCTTACATTGGGTGCATAAAACAAAGGTATTTGTTTTTCAGCTTCAAAAGCAGCCACTAAACCACGCGGTAAATTTGTTGTGCCGCACAAAAAAGCAGCATTTAATTTTTTAGCAATTTTATAACTTTCCTCCGCACCTTGAGGGGAAGAAAAATCAATTATCAAATCTGCTTTTGGGCAGGTTGTATCCCCTATTTCCCTGGTCAAAACTTCAAAATTATCTTGTGCAAGTATTTGGCACAGAAGTTGCCCCATTTTACCTTTTGCACCGTTTACTAAAACTTTAGTCATTAAAAAATTCCTCAAACAAATAATCTGCAATTTGTCTGCCGTTTAAAGCAGCACCCTTTAGCAAATTATCGCACACACACCAAAAATGAATCACATGCTTATCTTCAATATCTTGACGCAAACGGGAAATAAATGCTTCCCCCCTGCCTTCAACTTCTTTATTCGTATAAACTTTACCGTCTAAAACAATACCTTTTTGGGAACGCAAAATATCAGGTAAAGTTTCCATATTAAATTCTTCTTTTGCGCGCAAAGTTATTGTTAAACCGTGTGAAACTTTTACCGGCACCCTAACAGTATGTGAAAATACTCTTAAATTCGGTAAACGCAAAATCTTTTTGGCCTCATAAATACCTTTTAATTCTTCGGAAGTAAAACCGTTTTCTTTTACACTGCCGATTAAGGGTACGCAATTTGCGCGGTATAAAGAGTTGGGGTTTTCAAATTCTTCCAAAAGTTTTTTACCGCCGCCTGAAATTGCTTGGTAGGATGATGAAAACACTTCTTCCAAAGTATAATACTTTTTAAGCGGATTTAAAGCCAACACAAGGCCTGTAACCGTACAATTTGGGCTTGCAATGAGCCAAGTATCTTTAGTAATTGTGTCTGCATTAATTTCAGGAATAACCAAAGGTACGCCCTCTTTTTGACGGTAATATGAGGACATATCAATAACAAACTTTGCATAATTTTTTAATTCAGGTGCAAGTTGCGGGCTGACTGTTTCATCAGTACACAAAATTGCGATATCAACTTTTTGCGGTTTATCTTGACGGCCGAAACCAATCACTTTATAATCTTTTGCATGCGGTGAGGCCTCAAGTTGCTTTAACATCAACTGCCCTACAATACCGCGAACGCCGAACACACCTACAGTAATCATTTTATTATTGTCCCCACTTCGCCTGTTTTATAATAGACAATGCGTATTTCAATATTCTTTTCTTTGGCGAGTTTAATTGCATCGGGGTGCAAAACATTTGCACCTTCCAAAGCAAGTTTATACATAACATCAAAATCCATTAAATTTAATTTTTGGGCAGTTTTATCTTTGTTGGGATCCTTGTCATAAACACCGTCTACATCTTTAATCATTTCAACGAAATTCGCGCCTTCGCTTGCGGCAATAAAAACTGCAGAAACATCAGATCCGCCGCGTTTTAAAGTAGTAATTTCTTTATTTTCCCCAATACCTTGGAAACCGGCAATTATCGGAATATGATTTTGCGCAAGTTCCCTTGCAAGGCGGTCACTTTTTAAACCTTTAATTTCCGCTCCGACATGCTCCGAAGATGTTGTGAGTCCAATTTGCGAACCTGTTAAACTGACTGCCGGCAAACCGATATCATTTAAGGCAATGGAAAGCAAAGCCACGCTGATACGTTCCCCGGTAGTAATTAACATATCAAGTTCGCGTTTATTTGGGTTTTTGCTGAGAGAGTACGCATTATCAAGCAAAATATCCGTCATATTTCCGTTAGCAGAAGCAACAATTATAGGTTGAAAGCCTTCGTCCCAACGTCTTTTAATTAAAGAAACGGCAAGTTGAATTTTTTCTTTATTAGCTAAAGTATTACCGCCGAATTTCATTACGGAAATTTGTTTCATATAAGTAACTCCTTAGGAGTATTTGCCAAAATTTGTTTTATTTTCTGTTTTGTTTCTTCCTGGATTAGCCCAAGCGGCAAACGAACATCTTCCGAACATAAACCGTGACAGGAAAGTGCATATTTTACACAAGTTGGGTTTACTTCGAAGAATAAAGCTTCAATCAAAGGATATGCGCTTTTGAAAACTTTCATACTTTCCTGTGTTTTACCTTCTAAAAATAATTTGTGCATTTTTACAAAGGCAGGTGCTAAAATATTGCCTGCCGCACTTATTAAACCCGGGAAATTTAACCCCATCAATGCAGGCCACAAGTCATCATTACCGCCTAAAAATGCTACATCATTTCCAAACATGGCACTTACTTTTACTACACGGGCAATATCATAATCCGCTTCTTTTATTGCTTTTATTTGCGGAACGTTTTTAATGAGTTTACCTAGAAAATCTACACTTAACCTTTGCCCTGTTCTTGAAGGAATATGATATAAAACAATCGGTTTTTTGGCCTCACTTGCTACTGCTGAAAAGTGTGCAATCATACCGCTTAGATTCGGTTTATTATAATAAGGTGTTACAACCAAATAGGCATCCGGGTTAAATTCCGCGGCAAGTTTAACATTTGCCAAGGTATGTTCTGTAGAATTTGCCCCAACACCTACAATTATTTTTGCACGCCCGTTTATTTTGGAAGTACAAAAAGATAAAATTTCCCTCTTTTCAGAATCACTTAAGGCAGGCGGTTCGGCAGTTGTACCAAGCAAACAAAAACCACTTACACCGGCGGATATTTGCCTTTCAATCAAATTGCCAAGTGCTTCATAATCTACTTTACCCGCTTTAAAAGGGGTAATTAAAGCAATAAAGATTCCTTTAAACATTGGTAAACCCTCCAAATAAATTGTATCATTTATGTAGGCAACTTTTTTAAGGAGATTTTATGGCAGAAGAAAATCAAGAACAACAAAATACTGTAGATAACACTCAACCCGAAGTTAATAAAGAAGAACAAAACAGCAAAATTATATTATCGGATTCCTTTGAAAATCAAGGAACCCCCACCAATAAAGATGCTAAAAACAATAATAAAGAATTGGCAAGCATAAAATTTTGGCTTGTTTTACTCTGCATTGTTTTTAGCTGCTCTATGTTAAGCGGTATTTATTTAATTATAAACCCGGTTGATAATACACCACAATTGGTTGAAGAAGAAGATGGGGATAAGCAATCTATAAAATTTTTCAAAAAATCTAATTCCAAAGAGGGGGCAGTGGTTGTTAACATACGCGGTGAAATTTCCGAAAGTTCTGACGGCAGTGCTTTTTCAAGCAAACAAAATGCTTCATCAATAGCCCGCCGTATAAGAGAACTTGCAGATAAAAAAGAGGTTAAAGCCTTGCTTCTTGATATTAATTCCCCCGGTGGTACAGTAGCTGCCGTACAAGATATTTATAATGCTTTAAATTATTTCCGCGAACAAAAAAAACCGGTTGTTGCTTTAATGCGAGATGTCGCGGCAAGCGGTGGTTTTTATATTGCCATGGCAGCGGACAAAGTTGTTGCACAACCCGGAACAATGACCGGTTCTATCGGTGTGATAATGCAGACAACAAATGCTCAAGAACTTCTTAAAAAAATAGGTGTTGATTTTAATGCCGTTAAGAGCGGCCAAAATAAAGATATCGGTGCAATTTACAAGGAACTTACACCGGAACAAAAATTGCTTTTGCAAGAAATGATTGATGAAACCTATCAGCAATTTTTTGAAGCGGTAAGAAAAGGGCGCCCTAGTATGGACGTAAATACTTTAAGAGTTTATGCAGATGGTCGTGTTTTTACCGGTGCAAAAGCACAAACTTTGGGTTTTATTGATGCTCTCGGCGGAGAAGAAAAAGCAAAAGAATATTTAAGTGAACTTACCGGTATAAAAGACATCAAAATATTAAATCAAAAAAGCAAATTTATGGAAGATATATTTTTACCTTTTTCAAATTTAGCGGAAAGTTCGGCTGCTTTAAAACAAATTGCAAAACCGCAAACACCGGCTTTGGCTTACATGCTTAACATATAGGAGTGTTTATGTTTTCTACTCTAGTTAATTTTGTTTTAAAACCAAGCCCGACAATAAACCAAATAATGCAAGAACGAAAACTCAAGCTTGCCATGCTCGGTTATTGCATCGGTGCTTTCAGCATAGTGTTGGCACGCGGTTTGACTTCCGGTATCAGCACTGCCGGGCTTATTCTCAGTTTCCTTGCATTTTTATTTTTTAATGTATGTATAAGTTTTTTCTTTTCCGCGACAACACATTTATTTTTGGAACTTACTACGGGCAGAGGGCGTGCGGCAGGATTATTTGTACTGCTTGGAATTTCCGAATTTGCAAAAACTTTGCTTGTTGCGTTTTCTTTAATTGCTTTGAGCATTCCGGCTATATACGCATATAAAGGTTTGTTCGCTTTTGCCGTTTTGTTACTGCAATTATTTTTTGTTTTATATATGATGAAGCATGCTTACGGCTTAAATAAAACCATGACATTCTTTGCTTTGATTATATCTTTCGTGCCGTCTATTATTTGCTTCTTTGCAACTATCTTTATATTGATAAGTGCAATTATTTGGCTTATTTTCGCTTAGTTTTTTTGAGGGCTTTTAAAGCTTTTTCTTTAGCTTTTACGGCTTTCCACATAGCAAGTGCTTCTTCCGGGGTACTTGCTTTTTTGTTACCGAAAACATGCGGATGGCGGCGTATAAGTTTTTTGTTTAAACCGTTTATAACTTGTGCTAAAGTAAAGCGTTTTTGTTCCTGAGCAATGTGGGCATGAAACAAAACCTGTAAAAGCAAATCGCCTAGTTCTTCACATAAATTTTCATCATCTTTGTTTTTTATTGCGTTAATAACTTCTTGGCTTTCTTCTTTTAGGTTTTTAATTAGACTCTCATGGGTTTGTGCCCTGTCCCACTTGCAACCTTTGGGGCTTCGTAAAACTTTTAAAGTATGATTAATTTCTTCAAATAAAACTGATGCCTTTTTCATTTTATGCCACCTTTTTAAAAGTTAATTTCTTTTTACTGTTTATTACCGGGTAAGAATATGTTCCTTCCAAAACTCTGTTTAAACCAATGTCAATTTCCGCAATTTTATCGTCCTTAGATTTAAAATTCGCCTTTAATCTTGTATGGCCTAAAACTTGTTTAAACGGAACGTCTTTATAATTCCCGACTAAAGCACGTAAATCTTCCCAAAAAATACCGCCG
>JBGVBB010000200.1:0-14479 GCA_045225155.1 Elusimicrobiaceae bacterium | reverse complement strand
CTATACCATCATAAGAACGCACAGTAAACATTTCTGTATAATTATCGAATGTCATCCCGTTAGGTAGGTATTCATTGAGCCATTCCTGATTATTCCCCGCGCTGTATTTTAAATAATATTTTTTACCGTTGAAATTAATAGATTTTACTACGTTATTTTGTTTTGGGGTCTTTTTAGATGATTTCGTGGGTGTTGCAAATGCTATTATTGTGCAAGTGAGAATCATTAAAATTATTAGTATTTTTCTCATATTTGCTCCATGTTTAAAATTACATTACTATTATAGCATATTCAGGTTTATTATCTTATATAGATAAGCCAAGCAGTTGGCTTGCTTCCCCTAAAACAACAAAACCCACTCTAATGAGTGGGCTTTGTTGCGGGGACTGGATTTGAACCAGTGATCTCAAGGTTATGGGCCTTGCGAGATACCAGGCTTCTCTACCCCGCAAAACCATTATAGCATTTTAATAATATTCGTGTCAAAAAACGAAAGGAAGTTTCGATACTTTATTTGTTTGCTGTCGGCATCTTTTTGGTAAATTTTAATTTTTCTTTTCCTAGAGTACCGAGAGTCGCTTCGCTCCCGTTCTTCTTGGTACTCGTCGTTAAAGAAAAAAATTAAAATTTCCTCAAAAATACTTGTCAGATTTGTATGCTCGTAATATTTCTTTATATCACAAGCACGTTCCGCGCGTTTGTGGATGTAATGCGGATACGAAACACGTGCAATAAGTATAACTTAGTAATCAAAATTAAGTTTAAGGCCAAGCGCATCCAAAATATTATCTTGTGCAAACAGGTCAGTCATACCGGCGATATAATCTGTAACTATTGTTTTAGGATCAGTATTTTCTTTGGAATATATTGCTTGCATGGCATGCAAATATCGGCCGAATTTTTGTGCGCTTATTTTGAGTTCAGGTTGTTTGTAAGCGTCACTAAAACCGTATTTATTAAATAAATCCAAGTAATAATCAAATAAATTGCCGACGGCATTAAACAAAACAGTGCGTTGTTGTGTAAGTTTTGGATGCCCGTAAATATTTTTATAATTAAATTCTTTAAGGACAGTAATAAGTTCAAATTTTTCATCTGAAAACCCTAAACAATCTTTGTTTTTTGAATTTTCAATTAAATCTAAAACAAGGGTGTTTATAATTTCCCCGTTATTTTCGCCGAGTTCATTTTTAATTAATGCAGGCACTTGTTCTTTTGTAATAATTTCGGCACGGACGGCGTCTTCAATATCACGTCCCAGATATGCAATTTTATCTGCAATGCGTACAATGCAACCCTCATAAGTTGAAGGCAAATTTCGGCGGTTTTTTATGCTTTCCAAATCATTAGGTTGGGCAGAAGGTTTAAGTGCATTATTTTTAAAATCTTCACCGCAATGGCAAATAATACCGTCTTTAACCGCATAAGTTAAATTAAGCCCCATACCGTAATTTGTTAAATGTTCCACAACCCTGTAACCGTTTAGTTCGTGCATAAATGGGTTGGGTGCAAGTTTTTTGGCTAAAGCACTTTCCCCCTCGTGGCCGAAGGGCGCATGGCCGAGGTCATGTGCAAGGCCGATGGCAAAAGCAAGTTCTTCATCAAGTTGCCAAGCACCTGTATTTTTTAAACCTTTACAAATGGAAACAGCAATTGTTGCCACATGTAAAACATGTTCTATACGCGTGCAAATATGGTCATTTTCAGGTGCGGCAAAAACTTGCGTTTTGCTTTTTAAACGTCTGAAAGGTTGGCTGTGAATAATTTTAGTTTGGTCCCTAAAATATTCACCGCGGAAATCCGCTGTTTGCGGGTGCGTGCGTTTTTTATAAAGGTCTTCACTAAACGGGTTTTTTGTCATATAATTTTATTATAATAAATATAGGAGGCATTTTTCTATGAAAAAGTTAGCAGTATACCCCGGTTCTTTTGATCCTATAACCAACGGCCATCTTGATATTATTGAAAGGGCAGCCGCATTATTTGATACGGTTATCGTCGCAATTTTAAATAACAGTTCAAAAAATTCTTTATTTACCGTTGCGGAAAGAAAAGCACAAATTGCCCAACTTATTAAAAAATTTAAAAATGTTAAAGTAGATTCTTTTGACGGCCTTCTTGCCGATTATATGGCAAAAACAAAAGCCAATGCCTGCGTACGCGGGCTTCGCGCCGTTACCGATTTGGAATATGAATTTTCCCTTGCAAATATAAATCAAAAATTAAACCCGAAAATGGAAACAATCTTTTTTATGCCGAGTGAAGAAAACACTTATTTAAGTTCGTCGGTTGTAAAAGAAGTGTACAGTTTCGGCGGGGAATTAAAGCAAAGTGTTCCGCCTTTAATAGACAAAGCCCTAAAAAAGAAATTCAAAAATTAAATTAATTTTCTTCAAAGATTTTTTGCACTTGTTCGCAAAGTGTTAAAATGTGTTTACGGATTTGCGGTTGCTTTTCTTCAAGCATCGGCAAAAGTTTTAAGCGTATAAAGTTGCGGGTGTAAACATCATCAAAATTCGTTTCATCATTTTCAAAAGGTAAATTGTGATAGGTGCAATATTGCAAAATATCTTTTTTGCTTAAACATAAAAAAGGCCTGATAATTTTTAATTCACCCAGCGGACGTGTTGTAGGTATACCGCCAAGGCCTTTAAGTTGCGTTCCGCGAAGTAAATTTAACAAAAATGTTTCAACATTATCATCAGCGTGATGTGCAAAAGCAAGCACTTTACAATTAAATTTTTTGGCTGCTTCTTCAAGTGCTTTATAGCGTAATTTGCGTGCAGCATGTTCCAAACTTAACTTTTCTTTTTTAGCTAAAGTTTTAACGGCTACTTTTTTTACAATTAACGGAACATTTAATTCTTTGCACAAATTTACAACTGAATTTTCATCGCGTTTTGCCGTAGTGCGTAAATTGTGGTTTACATGGCAGGCATAAACTTTAAATTGCATTTTTTTTGCAAGCGCACAAGCAAAATGAAGTAATGCCACGGAATCTGCCCCGCCTGAAAGAGCAATTAAAACATTTTGTTTTGTTTTAAAAAATTTATTTTCCTTATCAAATTTAATAAGTTTTTGCCAAATTTTTGCCTGAAAAGAAGTGCTTTGCATAAATTCCCATTAAAAAGTATAATATAATTAATTATAGTATATTTACGGGGTAATTATGGCAGAAATGAAGAAAAAAATAGTTATAGTAGAAGATGAAAGGGATATCCTTCAACTTGTGAATTTAATTTTAGTGCGTGCAGGTTATGAAGTGCACGCTTGCGATAACGGCAGAAATGCAATACCGTTAATTAAAAAAATACGTCCGCATTTAGTTATTTTGGACCTTATGCTCCCCGGCCTTGACGGGCGCGCAATAGTGGAAGAAATGGCAAAAGATGAAGATTTATTCGGAACACCTGTGATGGTTACATCTGCATTAGAGCAAGCAGGCCAAATGTTTGCCGGGAACCCTATTGTAAAAGATTTTTGCTATAAACCTTTTAGGACATCCGTTTTGCTTCAAAAAGTCAAAACAATAATGGGTGATAATTAAGTGTTTCTTATCGTCGGCCTTGGGAACCCCGGGCAAGAATATCAAAAAACACGTCATAATATAGGTTTTATGGTGCTTGACAAATTGGCAGGCACGGAAGGGTTTTCTTTTGAAGAGAATCGCCCCTTTAAAGCGCATACCGCAAAAGTCAATTTACATGGTCAAAGTGTGTTGTTATTAAAACCGCAAACTTATATGAATTTATCCGGTCAAGCAGTAGTTGCCGCGGCAAATTTTTATAAAATACCTTCACAAAACATTTTGGTTATTTGTGATGATTTAAGTTTGGAAATCGGCACTTTACGTTTACGCCAAAAGGGTTCAAGCGGCGGCCAAAAAGGGCTTGAAAATATTATTACTTTACTTGGTACTGATAATTGTATGCGTCTTCGTTTAGGTATCGGCCCAAAACCTGAATTTATAGATGCAAAAGATTATGTTTTGGGTAAATTTCAAAAAGGGCAAGAAGAAATCTTAAACTCTGCAGTAAATAAGGCCTGTGATACGATAGAGAAATTGTTGAAAGAAAATTTTAATTCCGCCCAACAGTTTGCAAACACCAAATAAAAAATACCCCGCAAAAGCGAGGTATTTTAGCAAGTGCTAAATTATTTTTTTGGTTTATTTCCGCATCCGCAACCCATAATTACACCCCCTTGCCGGTGATAGTCCGGTAATAAAGTAAACAATTTTTTTAGTTATTTTGCAAGATTAATATTCATTATGTATGCCGTCTTGTGCAAGACGCCTGAAAAATTCTACCGCGCTATATATTGCCATAACAAGTATAAAACAGGCAATAACTTCCAAAGCCCAGCCTATTCTTTCTGCCTGATTTAAAATATTGAATTGTGATAAAGTGTAATACCAATCCCCTTTAACTGTTCCGGCAGCAGCATCGGTAACCATATCGGACATTGTTAAAGCAAGTTTGCTTGCCCGTGCATCACTTGCATAGATACCGGCTTCGTAAAAAGTAGTTGATAGCCAAAATAATAAAACAGGGCTAAAAAACAAACCGCCGCGTAATTGCAAAGCAAATAAATAAATTGTGAGAGGAACTAAAGTTTCTATAAAATTACCCGAAAAATAACAAAACCAGTTTTGCCCGAAAGTGCAAAACATATTGTGCCCTAAATTTTCGTGAATTATATAATTGAAAAAATAAGTTATAGGATTATTAAAAAGACTTGGTGCCGCATACATGCCCTTTTCATAAGATAACATATGTGGCGGAATATAAATTTTGCAAATTAAAATGGTTAAACCTATAATCAATAAAATTGAAAACCATTTATATTTGTAGCAAAAAATACTTTGATGATGCGGATCAAAAAAATTAAATAAGTTTGTTAGGAAAGATTTTCCGTTATCATAAAAACAATCGCGTAAAAAAGCCCTGATTACCTTTATCAAAATATAAAGAATAACCAAAAAAGCTACTATTTTTGGTAGTTTAGCCAAGAAATAAAAAAAGTTCCAAGTAGTTTGCATTACAAGTAAAGTATATAATATTTACATAATAATTGCAGAGTTTATCAAAAATTGTTATAATTTGTATATACAGTGTTTGCCGAGGTAGCTCAATGGTTGAGCAACGGTTTTGTAAACCGTAGGTTGTGGGTTCGAGTCCCATCCTCGGCTTTCCGCTTATGATTAAGAGATTATTTCTTATTTCTTTTATACTCCTTTTTTGTGGGACAATTCCCACTTGTGCTTTATCTTTAGAAGAAATTTCAAGGTTAAACCAAAATACAGTTGTTACAGTAAATGTTTTAAGGGCCGATGGTAAAACATCCAGTGCAACGGGGTTTGTTATTTCCCCGCAAGGTTATATTGCGACAGCTGCCCACGCTTTAGATAAAGCCAAAATAGTAAATTTAACTTTCAGTAACGGTGCAATTTCGGAAGAAGCAAGAATCGTTACCGTTTCAAAAAAACCGCGTGTAGATTTGGCAATATTGCAAGTATCCGTAAATTATTTGCCGAGTGTTACATTTAAAAATTCAAATACCGTTCAGGCCGGGCAACAAATTGCGGTTATCGGTAGCCCTAAAAGACTTCAAAACAGTATAACTAACGGTCTTGTTTCACAACTCAGAAATGTAGATGATGTAACGCTTTTTCAAATAAGCGCACCGATTTCCCCGTCAAGTAGCGGTAGCCCGGTTTTTAATGAAGCAGGGCAAGTTGTAGGTATTGCGGTTTCAAGTTTGGAGGAAGAAAACGTTCAAAATATTAACTTTGCTTTGCCTTCAAATTATCTGTTACAGATGATGAGCGAAAACCAAATAACACCACAAATAGCCAAGGGTAAAGAACCGAACAAAGTACAAAAATATTTTCAAACTATCATCGAGCATATAAGAAAATGTTGGCGTATTTTTAAAAGTAAATTTGCTTAAATGCTCTAATTTTGGTAAAATATAGAAAATTAAAGTTAGGTGAAAATTATGTCTTATAAATGTGAAATTTGCGGTAAAAAATCAACAACAGGTAAAAGCGTAAGCCACAGCCATTTAAAAACAAACAGAACTTTCAAGCCCAATTTGCATAAACAAAAAATTGTTTTAGACGGCAAAACCCAGACAGCCTATGTTTGCTCTAAGTGCTTAAAGGGTGGCAAAGTCGTTAAACCGAGCAAATAAATTACCCAAGTTTATTAAAAAATCCCCCGTTGTATGACGGAGGATTTTTATTTGGAAATTTTTATTACCTTATTACTTTTGGCGGATTTTGTGTATAATCAATAATTTTTGAGGGGGCGGTTTTCTTTGCATTGTCATCAAGTACAATACACTGAACAAGACCGTCAAAAACTGCCAAAATCTCAGCAGTATTTTTGCATGGCGGATTACCATGCAAGTTGGCACTTGTCGCAAGCAGTGGGGAAATTAAACTCTCCATAAGTTCCAGTAAAAATTGGCTGTTTGGCACACGTAAACCGACGGTATCAAGCCCGCTGTATCTTTTGCCTTCTTTGCTTGCTGTCATAATGGCAGTTAAAGCACCGGGCCAATGTTTTTGTGCTTGCTCAAGTTGGCTTGAATCTGCCGCTAAAATTGCCGCTTGTTTTTGCGTACATAAAATTTGCGTTGGTTTATTTTCCGGGTTTTGTTTGGTTTTATTTAATATGTCACGTGCATTTGTCGCGCGCCCCAAAACGACAAGGCCGTAAACTGTATCCGTCGGCAAAATGCAAGGGGCACCGCTAAGTAAAGCGGTTTTTAAAAGCGTTAATTGCTTTCTTGTTATTTTTGATAAATGGAAAACTTCAGTCTTCATCATCTTCCTCAATATCAGTTTGGCGGCCGTCTAAAATTACAACAAATTCTCCAAGAATTTTTTTGCGTGTTTTAAAATTTTCCAAAAGTTCTTTTGGTGTTCCGCTTAGATATTCTTCAAAAGTTTTGGTTATTTCACGCCCTATAAAAACTTTTATGTGGGGGAAAGTCGTATCTAAAAATTCTAAAAATTTTATTATGCGGTAAGGCGATTCATAAATAATAACAGGTTTTTCAATCGCTAAAGCTGCTTCAATTTGCTTTTGGGCTTTGCCTTTTTTCTTCGGCAAAAAACCAAGGAAGCAAAAACCGCCGCCGCTTAAACCTGATGCACTTAAAGCACAAGTTGCAGCACTTGCACCCGGCAAAGCGGTAACTTGGATATTTTCTTGACGTGCAAGTTTAACGAGTTTCCATCCCGGGTCAGACACACAAGGTGTTCCCGCATCTGATACTAATGCTAGGTTTTTACCTTCTTTCAACATTTTTATAAACGGGGGGAAACTGTGTTCGTTTTGTTCATTATATCTTAAAGTTTTTGTGGGTATGCCGAAATTATCAAGCAATTTTTTTGTTTGGCGAGTGTCCTCGCACAACACAAAATCGGCTTGCTTTAAAACTTCCAAAGCACGCAAAGTTATATCTTGCAAATTACCTATTGGCGTTGGTACTACATATAACATAGAAATATTTTACCAAATATATAACATAATTTTATAAAATATATAAGTATCACAATTAACTTAGGAGGTGTTAAAACACAAATGGCTCAAGTGCTTAAAATGTCAGTTCAAAAACTCAAAAACTTAAAGTTAAATACTACAGTTATTTTACTTTCAATTATTGCCTTAACCGCTATTGCTACATGGTTAATCCCGGCCGGGAAATTTGATAAAGTCTTGCAAGACGGAAGGCAAACCCTTGTTGCAGGTTCATTTCATTATGTGGAATCTACCCCGCAAAATTTATTTGATGTTTTAAAAGCACCCATGCAGGCATTTTTGCGTTCCACTACCGCAGAAATTATGGCCTTCCTTTTAATTATCGGCGGTGCTTTTATGGTTATTGAAAAGACGGGTGCAATAACTGCTTTTATTAAACGTTTAAGCCGTGTGTTTTTGGATCATCCAAGCCTAAGAAATTTATATATTCCTGTTAGTATGCTTTTATTCTCTGTCGGTGGGGCAACTTTCGGGATGTCTGAAGAAGTTTTAATATTTATACCTATTTTTATACCGCTGTCATTATCACTTGGGTATGATTCTTTAGTCGGTGTAACAGTTCCGTTTATCGGTGCGGCGGCCGGTTTCGCAAGTGCTTTTATGAACCCCTTTACTTTAGGTGTTGCGCAAGGTATTGCAGAATTGCCGATGTATTCCGGTTTTCAGTTTCGCCTTATAATGTGGGTTATTTGTACCGCGGTTGCTATTGCTTTTATTATGTATTATGCCCATAAAATTGAAAAGGACCCTAAAGCAAGTTTAACTTATGAATTTGATCAAGAAAAAAGAAAGGAAGTTGCAACTACACATAATGAGGCTGTAACTTTTACATTATCTCACAAACTTGTTTTAATTGCTTTTGCCGTAACTATGGGCCTTTTGGTTTTCGGCGTATTAAAATATGAGTGGTATATAACAGAGATCGGTGCATTATTTTTCGGTTTAGCAGTAGTTGCCACAATTTTCGGCCGCTTAAAAGTAAGTGATGCCTGTACCGCTTTTTATGACGGTGTACGCGGTATGGCGGAAATTGTTTTCTTGCTTGCTCTTGCGACGTCAATTATAATTATCGCCGAAAACGGAAATATTTTAGATACCGCCCTTAATTTTATGGCAGGCATAATTTCCAAATTAAATTCCACTTTGGCAAGTTGGGCAGCTTTTATAATGCAGGCAATTATTAACTTTTTTATACCGTCCGGTTCAAGCAAAGCAGTTTTAACTATGCCGATACTTGCCCCGCTTTCTGACCTTATCGGTATCACACGCCAAACAATGGTTTTGGCTTATCAGTTTGGGGATGGGTGGACAAATGTTTGTATCCCAACCAGCCCGATTGTAATTGCCGTTATCGGTATGGCAAAATTATCATTTCAAAAATGGTTTAAATTTATTTTGCCGCTCGTTACGGTTTGGTTCTTGCTCTCATTTGGTTTTTTGGCAATCGCAAATTATATAAATTGGCAATAACCGGCATTTTATGCAAGGAAATTTTGTAGCAAATTTAGCAGTTTCCACACTACTTACCCCCTTAGATTTGGGGGTAATAGTTTTTATTTTACTGCTTACTTTTGCCAGTGTTTTATACGGGCATTTAAGAAAACCGCAAAACACAAATAAATTCCTTGATTATATGCTTATGGGCAGGCAACTTACCTTACCGCTCTTTGTTGCAACGCTTGCCGCTACTTGGTACGGCGGAATTTTCGGCGTAAATGAAATAACTTTTAATTACGGCATTTATAACTTTGTTACGCAAGGTGTTTTTTGGTATATTGCCTATATTATTTTTGCTTTGTTTTTGGTGGATAAAATTAAAAGTTACCAAAGTGTCACACTTCCGCAAGCGGTCGGCCAAATGTTTGGGGAGCGCGCCCGTAAAACAGCCGCAATATTTACATTTTTTAATATTTTACCGATTTCTTATGTTTTAAGTTTAGGGTTATTTTTGCAACTTATTTTCGGTATTAATTTGGTGCCTGCTATGGTTTTAGGTACTTTTATTGTTTGTTTGTATACTGCGTGGAGTGGTTTAAGAGCGGTAGTGTTTTCAGACATTATACAGTTTAGCGTTATGTGTGCTGCGGTATTGATTGTCGCAGTAATGTCCGTGCAGACTTTCGGCGGTATCGGCTTTTTGAAAGGTGCTTTACCTATAACACATTTTTCAATTACCGGCGGTAACGGTTGGTTGAATACTTTTGTTTGGGCAGGTATTGCCTTGGCAACTTTAATTGATCCTAGTTTTTACCAAAGATGTTTTGCCGCTAAAGACGGTAAAACCGCTAAAACAGGTATTTTAATTTGTACTTTTATTTGGTTTTGTTTTGATTTATGCACCACTTCCGGCACTTTATATGCACGTGCGGTTTTGCCGGATGCTTTGCCGGCGCATGCTTATTTTTTATATGCGGTGCAACTTTTGCCAAGCGGTTTAAGGGGATTTTTTATAGCAGGGAATTTGTGCATAATTTTATCGACTTTAGATTCCTTTTTATTTATCGCTTCAAACACTTTAGCCTACGATTTATTTAAAAATAAATTTAAGAACCAAGTGCTTGCAAATCAAGTATTTTTCTTTATAATCGGCGGGATTTCTATTTTGCTTGCTTTATTTTTTGAGGGCAGTTTCAAAACGATATGGTTTGTTTTAGGTTCCTATATGGCGGCATGTTTACTTGTGCCTGTAATGATGGGGTACTTCTTCCCTAAAAAAATAAACGGTAAGCAATTTGTATTTTGTGTATGGTTTTCCGCTTTGGCCGTAACGGTTTGGAATATATTACCGCGTGACGGTTTTTGGGCGGAAGTTGCAGGCTTTTATATCGGCTTATTAGTTAATATAATATGTTTGGGTGCTATTTTACTTAAGGAAAGATATGGCGAAGTTAAATAAAATCTTACTTGTTTTAAACGGTACTTTAAATAAAAAATTTTTGGCGGCAGCGGCCAAAAAATATTCTTTTATTTTAGCGGCAGACGGCGGAGCGAATAAATGTTTAAAAGCCGGTATTAAGCCCAATTTGGTTGTAGGAGATTTAGACAGTATTACCCCTAAAAATAAGGCACTTTTAAAAGGGCGTTTAAAACAAGTTGTACGCCAAGATAACAGCGATTTTGAAAAGGCCCTTGATTATCTAAAAATGCTAAAACCAAAACAGGTGGATATAGCATTGTCTTACGGCGGGCGGCTAGATTTCGGGTTAAGCAATTTTTTGACTGCAAGTAATTATTTAAAATATTTTGATATTTGTTTTTTATTCCCCAAAGCAGTAGTTTATTTAATTTCAAAAAGTGCGGAAATTAAGGCACAAAAAGGTGCGCGCGTTAGCCTAATTGCACTTGAAGAAATTAAAAATATCAGAACTAAAAACTTAGTCTATTCCTTAGAAAATGAAAACTTATCTTTAGGCCAACGCGGGCTTAGCAATACCGCTTTGGGCAATTTCTCCGTAAAATTTAAGGGCGGGAAATTGCTGGTTTATGTGGAAATTTAAGGCATTTATAAATTCAAAGCGGTTTTTTGCCTATAATATGTTACAATGTATATATGGGAATATTAACATTAATCATCTCTTTAGTCTGTATCAGTACAGGTACTTTTGCGGTCGGTGTAGTGACCGGGCGCAAACTCGGCAGTTCTTATAAAAAAGATGCTGCCTTAAAGACATCGTTTGTCTTTGCTATCGTAAATGTCCTTGCTTTAGCTTTGGCTTTTATTATCGGGCGTTTACTTTTCCCTTGGCTATACAGTTCACCGCATTGGCTCGTTTTCGTAATGTTCTTTTTGATCTCCATCCAATTAATTTTGGAATCTATAGAAAGGTCCCCTAGCCTAAACTTTACCGATATCGTTCAAAATACGTACATGATTAAAGTTGCTATTCAAACTTCTTTGCCCTCTTTTTTCCTCGGTTTTGCTATAGCAATGGCAAATACAGGTTATTTGGCTGCGGCACTTTTCTTATCTGCACTGTTTACATTTTTCACCGTATTATTCGGTATAGTACATGGTAATACCTTTAACCAAACGGTTTTACATAGCCGTATGCAACTTGTTGCCGGTATTATAATGCTTATTATCACAATAAGATTTTTATTGCAGATTAATATCTAATTTCGTATTTTAAAAGGAGAGTTTATGGCTTACCAAGCGCCTGTAAAAAGGGTTTTAATTTCCGAAGAACAAATAAATACAAGAGTTAAAGAACTTGCAAAGCAGATTTCTGCCGATTATGCCGGGCAAAAACCTTTGCTTGTTTGTATTCTGAGAGGGGCATCAATATTCTTTGCCAATCTTGTTAAAAACATGGAAATTGACTGCACGATTGATTTCATGAGTTTATCATCCTATCAAGGTACAAGTTCCAGCGGTAAAGTCCGCATGTTACTTGATATAAGGGAAGATATCAAAGATAGGCCCGTAATTGTTGTGGAAGATATCGTTGATACAGGCCTTACCGGTGTTTATTTGAAAGAAATGTTAAGTGCACGTAAACCTTCTTCCGTAGAGTTTTGTACACTCTTAGATAAACCACAAAATCGCAAAGTTGAAATCAAACCTAAATATCTGGGATTCACTATACAAAATGAATTTGTCGTAGGTTATGGGCTTGATTATAACGAATTATACCGCAATTTACCTTATGTAGGAGTTTTTGATGAAACCAAAAAATAAAGTTCCGCAAATACCGTTTAGGCAAGTAGCATTGTGGATTATTTCTTTTATAATTTTAGTTGTACTTTTTTCAAAATTCGGTGATACGGGAAAAGTCAAAAATATTGATTATTCCGCTTTTAAATCTAAGATCGCAAGTGGGGATTTACTTGATGTTACCATCACCCCGGAACTCATAACCGGCGTCTATAAAGATGACGGTAAAGAGCAAAAATTCAGCACTGTTAAGATAGAAGATTCCGCACTAGTCAGTGAACTTATGGCGGCAAAAGTGCCTTTTAAAGCCGAGCAAGATAAAAGTTGGATTTTTAATGTTCTTTTTAATATCGGCCTTGTTTTGCTTTTCGTTTTTGCGTGGTGGTTTTTGTTTATTCGCCCTCAAAGAAATGACGGCAAAAGTGCCTTAAATTTCGCACGTTCAAAAGCAAAACTGCAAGACCCTACAAAACAAACAGTAACCTTTAAAGACGTTGCCGGTTGTGATGAAGCCAAAGAGGAAATGCAAGATATCATTAAATTCCTTAAAAGCCCGGCTGAATTTAAAAAACTCGGTGCAAAACTCCCAAAAGGTGTGCTTTTATACGGTGCCCCGGGTACAGGTAAAACCTTGCTTGCAAAAGCAGTAGCTGGGGAAGCGAAAGTGTCATTTTTTTCAGCATCCGCTTCTGAATTTGTGGAAATGTTTGTCGGCGTCGGTGCTGCGCGTGTTAGGGATTTATTTGCAAATGCAAAAAAGAACGCACCTGCCATAATTTTTATTGATGAACTTGATGCTGTCGGCCGCCGTCGCTTCGCCGGTATTGGCGGTGGGCATGATGAACGCGAACAAACCTTAAACCAACTTTTAATTGAACTTGACGGTTTTGAATCTCAAAGCGGTATTATCTTGATGGGTTCAACAAACCGACCCGATGTTTTGGACCCTGCATTAACAAGGCCCGGCCGTTTTGATAGGCATATAAATGTTCCTTCACCTGATATGAAGGGGCGTGAGGAAATTTTAAAAGTACATGCCAAAAAAGTAAAAATGGCAAAGGAAGTAGATTTGTCCGTTATAGCAAAAAGTACCCCGGGTTTTGTTGGGGCAGATTTGGCAAATGTGATAAACGAAGCGGCAATTTTAGCCGCACGCCTGGATAAGCCTGCCGTTACTAATGCAGATATTGAAGAAGCCGTTGAACGTGTTATGGCCGGCCCTCAACGCAAAAGCCGTGTAATTTCCGATAAAGAAAAACGCATTATTGCCGCACATGAATCAGGCCACACAATTATTGCAAAACTTTCTAAAAACGGGGACCCCGTGCATAAAGTTTCAATTATTCCCAGGGGTCCTGCTTTAGGGTATACAATGCAACTTCCTTTGGAAGACAAGTATTTAACTTCCAAGAGCGAGATTTTAGATAAAATTGTAATCTTGCTCGGCGGGCGTGCCGCAGAAGAAATTTTGTTTGAAGAAATCACAACAGGTGCATCCGATGACTTATCAAGGGCAACGGCTTATGCAAGAAAAATGGTTGCGCAACTCGGTATGAGTGAACGCCTTGGCCCGATAGCAGTGCATACGGAAGAAGATGAAGTATTTTTGGGGCGTGATATTTCAAGGCACAAAAATATTTCTGAAGACTTAGCCCGTGCCATTGATGAAGAAGTTTCAAAACTTATTCGCGATTCTTATCAAAAAGCAAAAGATATTATCAGAAATCATTTAAAAGAAATGCATACTTTGATTGATCGTTTGCTTGAAAAAGAAGTGGTGGAAGCAAAAGAAATCGATGAAATTTTGGGTTTGAAACCTGCCGAAGTTAAAGAAGAAAAGAAGGAAGAAAAGCAAGAAGAAATAAAACCTGTGGCAGAACCTGTTAAAGAAGAACCTAAAAAACAGGCAAAACCTAAAAAAGGACAAACAGATGATTTGTTCGGAGGGCAAGATGCCTAAATATTTCGGCACAGACGGTATTCGTTCCGTTTGGGGTAAGTTCCCTTTGACCGAAGATTTTGTAACAAAACTCGGTTACTGTGCTTTAAAAGAACTTTCAAAATATGCCTCAAATAATACGAATAAAAATATTTTTATTGCGCAAGATTCCCGTGCAAGCGGAAAGGCAATTTTGGATTGTTTAACCAAAGGTATCAGGGCAGCAGGATATAATGTTTTATCTTTAGGTATCTCTACCACGCCGAGTGTTTCCTTGCTTACACAAAAATATAAAAATATTTGCGGTATTGTAATTTCCGCCAGTCATAACCC
>JBGVBB010000199.1:0-14845 GCA_045225155.1 Elusimicrobiaceae bacterium | reverse complement strand
TGAAGAGCAGATAGCAAAAGAAAAAGCTGAAGAAGAGCAAGCATTAAAAAAACAAGGAATTAAAAAACAAATAACAAAATAATATTTGTAACTGTTAAAAATTTTCCCCCGGTGTGTTTTTCCGCCGGGGGATTTTTTATTTCCTAAGTTCTTTTAGCCAGGCATTTATTTCTTTTTCAAGTTTTTGGCGGTTTGATTTTTCTTGTTTTTTGCGTTGTTCCTCTGCGTCTTCGTCGTTATCTTTAATCGGTGCGGCCAAACTTCGCGGATCGGCAGGGATGGCAACTAAACTAATCTCATAAATTTCCGCAAGTGTCAGCAAACTCGGATCACTTGCAACTTCGTAATGAAAACGCCCTGCAATACTGATACCTTTTGCATGCCCTTCTTTATAAAGTTGGCGCGCATGTGCAATAGTCGGGTGATTTGAGGCGGAAAATAATGCCTTAAAATACAAGCCCTTTTCGTCTTCAAAAATTTCTGTAACAGAGCCTGCTAAATGGTCAAGTTGGTTTACGTGGTCAATCAATAAAACCGGGTTCTTTTTAAATTCCGTAAGTTCATAAACAAAATTTCTTTTTGATTTTAAAACTGTGGGAATATCGCCGTAGCGGTCCGCTAAATTTTTGGTGTTGGCATAACCCTCAATGTAAACAAGGCCGTTTTCCTGTTTAACTGTTGCGTCTTGCAAAGGCAAGATTTTTAGGGCCGGTGTTTTTAATGTACCGCAAATTTTATGTTTCATTTTTTACTCCTTTGATTCTTTTTTGTACTAAACGGTAAACCAAGTGCTTGTGCAATTTCCGAGAGGGAATAGCCCATTTCATGGTAAATTTTTGCCGTTTGGGCGCGTTCAAGTTCTTCTTCTTTTAAGCATGCGACTTGGGAAATATCTTTATCAAAATACATTGTTTGTGTCTTGTCAAAATGCGGAAGTAAAAACTCGGTTAAAGTTTCAAGCATTAAACTTTGCTTTGGCAAAATGCAAAGTTGCCAAAAAATGCGTTGTTGTTCTTTAGTGTTAAACTGTTGTGCCTGTTCAAAAAGCCCGACTAAAGCCGGCGGAACATGGAAGATTGAAAGTATAGTTTCACGGCTCATTTTCATTGCTTCAATAAAGTCCATATCTTTTTGGCTTAAGGTGATGTTTTGCCATTTTAAACCGCCCTCAAGCAAAGCAACTTTATGCGCTTTTTTGGCACCTTGGTACTTTTCATTCCAACTGTTAATTATACGCGAACGCGTGGCAGGGTCAAGTTTACCGTCGGTATATAAAAGGCCGGATAGTGCGCCCGCATGCTCAAAAAATGCACGGTTGTAAGTTTCCGCCTTTTCAAGTGTATCTAAACTTGCGCGTGCCGCGGCTATCGGGGAAAGCCCGTAAAAGAAATCAAACGGGTTAAAATATTTAAAGTGAATAACATCACTTGCTTTATAATATGCGGTTTGTGAGCCTGCACGGTATTTATAGCCTTCCACAGGTTCGGAAGATTTTTTGCCCGGTATAATTTCCACAAGTTGTGAAAGGAGGGGGAACATTTCCGTTGGTGTACCGTCGGGCAGCTGCGAATCTTTTAAAATATAAGCGTTCCCGGTCAGTTCCAAACTTGCAATAATCCATTGGCGTAAAGTGCGGCCGCTCATAAATTTATTTGGGCGGTACATAAGGTCTAGTGCGGGGTGGCTTTGAATAATTTCGCCTTGCTTGTTTTTTAGGACAAAGTCCGCCGCGGAAGTTGTTTCCGCTATCGCGTTTACGCAAGCATAAACCCATGCTTTTGAGCCGTAACTATCAACATATGGGCTGTAATTATGGCTGGATGGGTTCGGCAAATTCTGCCCTTGCAGAATGCTTGGTGCAAATTGCATTACGGCAGGTGCAGTTTTTGTTTTGATATTTTTTAGTATTTTTTGAAGTATATTCATTTATTTTTGGCTTTTTAGGGCGGGCAACTTGGTAGATTATTTGAGCAAAAAAGAGTGCCAACCTAATTTTAGGCGGCACTCCCAAAACGATAGTAGCAAATTTTTAAATTTTATGCAAAAAGTAGGTTAATTAATATTTTAATGGTAACATCGGCAATCCTTTACAATTAGGACAACGACATTGTCCTTTTACTCTAAACCTAATTACAGCCTGCCATTCGTGACCACATTTGGAACAAATCCACCATACTCGTCTATCACTTCCGGCTTTGACATCTTTTGGTGTTAAATCAGCATTCTTTGCATAATTCCATTCTTGTGCTAGTTCTGGATAAAGAGTTGCTAAATCATCTACACCAACCATCGGCACTTTCCCAGCGCAATGCGGACAGCCCCGTCCTTTTCTTCGTTCATGTGGAGATGTTTGCCATTTATATCCGCAAGTTTTACATAACCACCAAATTTGTCTAGTACTACTAGGAAGAACATCATAAGGTGTTAAATCACCATTTTTTGTCGGATGCCATTCTTCAATTATTTTAGGTAAATTTTCAGCTAGAGAACCTCCTTTTTTTATTTTTGTCGAAATATAGGTTTGAACTCTCTCCGTTTTAGAACAAATAGCGCATCCACCTCCTCGGTTTTTACTAGTCATATTACTTATGGATATTCTCCATTCATGTCCACATTTCGGGCATTTCCACCAAACAATTTCACTAGAGCCAACGGAAAACATGTTAGGTTTTAAATTTCCATTTCTTTCATAATTCCACTTTTTTGCTACGTCTGGGCGCAAATCAGCCAATGAGTTTTCAATTTTGAAAACATAGTTTTGAATATCTGCTTTATCTCGTTGTAAATCTACATTTATATTATGTCTAAACAATTTAAGAGGTTTAATATTAAAGGTAAGGTGCTGTTCTTCTTGCGGTTGTCCCCCCCAAATATTTGTATTGATTTTAAACTGTTCAAACCAATCTTCAATAGATGAATATATTGAGTCCAAAATATAATTTATAATTTTTTCCAATTCATATAAATTACTTCGTTTTACCGTTTCTATGTAATAGGCATAATCGCAAACATCATTCCAGCGGTTGCCATTTTTTTCTTTCACTCTAATAAGGGTTATTTCATTCTTCTTACATAAGTTATATTTTTTTCTTTCTCGCTCATGTTCTTTTTCCGTTTTGTGAAAAGAAGCCCCATCATATTCAACAGCAAATTTTATAGAGGGAATATAAATATCTAATTCCATCCTTGACTTCCCTTCGATTTTATATCTCGATAAAGCATCTGGATAAAGTTTCTTGAGATAAAAGAAAACGGCTTGTTCTGGAAATGAAGTACGTTTTCTAGAATCACAAGTAGGGCAATTAGTGTGAGAGGCATGCCTTTGATGCACTGTCATTTTGTACTCATGCCCAACCGGACATAACCACCAAACTATTTTAGTGCTATTTGCAGTAACATCATAAGGAGTTAAAGGAAGGTTTTTTGTAGGATGCCATTCTTTAGCCAAATGAGGATTTGTTGTTGCCAAATCATTGAATCCTTTAAGAACTTTGTTGCCCGAACAATATGGACAACCGGTATTTCGTAAAGTTCTACTATCTATGCGTTGTTTATAACTATGACCTTTAGCGCATTTCCACCAAACTCTTTTGCAATATTTAAATGTTACGTTGTCTGGAGTTAATTCTTTATTCTTGTCAAAATCCCACTCTTTAGCAATTTCAAGATGAGTAGAAGCCAAATCATTCTGCCCTTTTATAAGAACTCTATTGGTACAACTAGGACAATAAGGTAGTTTTCTATTTTTTCTAACCATATCACAAACGATTTGTTGCCATTTATATCCACATGTCGGACATTTCCACCAAGGTCGTATATGACTTCCATATGTTATTTGTGATGGATCAAGGCCGGCCTTGTTGTTGGCTTCCCAGTCCCATTCTTTCATTAGTTCTTTATTTTCGCTGATATATTTTGCCATAATAGTTGTTAGGTCTATTATACCATTTAAGCAGAACTGCCATAACAAACAAAATAGAATTTTCTATCTTGACGATTCTAATATAAAATGCTTTAATTATAATATATATGTTACAGGAGGAGTAACTATGAAACTCAAAATCACAGCAAAAAACATTAAATTAACTGAAGCAATCAAAACTTACAGCCAAACAAAAATCAATAAATTTGAAAAATTTTTTGACGACGGTGCTTGGGTAGAACTTGTTATCAGCGTAGACAAAAAAATCAATCAAAAAGCAGAAATGACTTTGCATGCCGCTAAAAAGAAATTCGCCGCCAGAGCCATCGAAGAAAACCTTTATAAAGCCATTGACGGTGCAATCTTGAAAATTGAAGCACAAATCAGAAAAGCAAAAGGCAAAATTCAATCAAAACGCACTTCAAATGCTGCACCTAAAGAAGATTTATCTGCCTATTACAGTGCAATGATTAACCCGCAAAACGAAGTTAGATTTTCAGTCATAAAACAAGTTGAAGTAAGCCCTATGAGTGCGGAAGAAGCCGCCCTTGAAATGGAAAAACTCGGCTACACTTTCTGGATGTTCTTAGACGAAGATTCTAAACAAATTAATTTAATTTTCAAACGCTTAGACGGTTCTTACGGTTTAATTCAACCTATCAAAGCAAAATAAATTAATTTAAAGGTATTTTTATGGCCGAGTTTGAAAGAACAATCACAGTAGCACAGTTACTCCAAGACCAAAGCAAGGAACTTAGCCTTGAAATCTTGCTCGGCCAAAAATATACCAAACGCGAAATTTCAAAAGCAAGTGTTAACCGCCCCGGCCTTGCCATGGACGGGCACCTTGAAAATTTCCGCGGTGAACTCATCCAAATAATCGGGCGTGGCGAATACGCATTTTGTGCCAAACTTCCGCATGCTAAATTAAAAGCCAATTTCAAAAAAATGCTTAGGGCAGATAAGGTGCCTTGCGTAATTGTTACCGCAGGTATGAAAGTTTTGCCTGCAATCAGGCAAGCCTGCCTTGAAGAAAAGGTTCCGCTTCTCACCACCAGCATGGATACGGCAATTTTTATTTCCGAACTGATCGCTTACTTAGATGACAACACTTCACCCCGCACACATGTGCATGGTGTATTGGTAAAAGTTTCGGGCCTTGGAGTTTTAATCAGAGGGGATGCCGGTATCGGTAAAAGCGAATGTGCCCTTGAACTTATAAAACGCGGGCATATTTTGGTTGCCGATGATGTCGTCGAAGTGCAAAAAATGCGTGGCGGTCATTTGGTCGGTTCTTGCCCGCCGATGCTTCAGCATTACATGGAAGTCCGCGGTCTTGGCATTATTGATGTTGAACTTTTGTTTGGGGTTGCCTCAACGACAGAGTCTTCCCCGATAGAGATGGAAGTAAATTTAATCGCACCGACGGGGGAAATTGACCGCCTCGGTATAGAACAACAAAAAACAACAATCTTAGGTGTGGAAATTAATGCCCTTACAATCCCTGTAACACCGGGCAGAAACTTAGCGGTTTTAATTGAAGTCGCCGCATTAAACCAAAGGTTAAAATCACAGGGCGTAAGTTCCGCAAAAGAGTTCAGCAAAAAACTTTTAAAACAAATGAAAGACGGTAAAGGTAACAAAAATGGAAAGTAAAAAATTTTTTATTATTACCGGCCTTTCCGGTGCAGGTAAAACGCAAGCCTTAAAAATTTTAGGTGATTTTGGTTTTTATTGCGTTGATAATTTACCGTTTGCGTTAATTAAAGATTTCACCAAATATGTAAACGCTAACCCGAATTTAACAAAAATCGCACTCGGTATTGATATCAGGGAAGGCAACAATTTGCATAGTTTGCCAAATGCTTTGGACAAAATTAAAGAAATCGGTTTTGACACTAAATTAGTTTTTTTGGATGCATCTACATCAGTTTTGCTTAGGCGTTTTTCCGAAACAAAACACCGCCATCCGCTTGAAGATGATTTGTTAACCGCAATTAAACAAGAGAAACTTTTTCTAAAACCTTTAAGAATCGCTGCCGATGAAATTATTAACACATCTTCTACAACAATTGGGGAACTTAAAGAAGAAATAGGCAAATTCCTTAAAGTTAAAAAAACACAGGAAATGTTAATTTCCGTAATATCTTTCGGTTATAAGAACGGTATTCCCTTGGAATCTGATTTGGTTATGGACGTTCGTTTTTTAAAAAATCCTTATTATGTACCGTCTCTCAGGGAAAAAACCGGCCTTGATAAAGAAGTGCAAGATTATATTTTGAAATCTCCGCACACAAAAACTTTTATTAAAAAATTTACCGATATGATTGTGTATTTGCTACCCAAATACATAAAAGAAGGTAAATCTTATTTGAATATTTCCGTGGGTTGTACCGGCGGTAAACACAGAAGTGTATTTATGGCCCATCGTTTGGCTTTGGCCTTGAAAGAACGCGGGTTTGATTGTAGCGAAACACACAGAGATATTGATATTACTAAGAAGGAAGTATGGTAAAACTTATTTTGATTACACATGGTAATTTCGGGGAATCTTTACTTACAACCGCATCAGAGATTTGTTGTTGTTCCCAAAAAAGTATTACTGCTTTAAGCGTTAGCGGTAAAATAAATTTAGATGAACTTGAAACAAAAATAAAAAAATCTTTTACCGAAGAAGGAACACTTATTATGGTTGATACTTTCGGGGGGACTTCTTCAAATATCGCTTTAAAATGTTCCGCAGAAAATAGTAAAGTTTCCGTAGTATGCGGAGTAAATTTAAACATGGTTTTGTCCGCCTTAAATAATCAAGATAAATTGAATTTGGCGGATCTTACTATAAAAGTAATAACCGACGGTAAAAAAGCAATTTTAGATGCAACGGAGTTAATAAAAAAATGATAGTTTGGACTAGGGTTGATAACCGCTTAATACACGGCCAAATTGTACAAGGTTGGTTGCCCAGTTTGGATGTCAGCGAAGTTTTAATAGTTTCACCCGGTGCCGTAAAAAAAGAATTTGTACGCAAAATGCTCCGTTTGGCTTTGCCCGGTGGTTATAAATTAGCGGTGCTTGGGCCCAAAGAAGCAAAAAAATATAGTGAAGATAGCCAAGAAAAGTTATTTATTATTATTGAAGATATAGCAAATTTATTTGAAATGTTAAGTGTTGGTTTTTGCCCTGCTGTCATTAATTTAGGGAACACACAATTTACAGAGGGTAAAAAACAATATTCGCAAGGTGTGTTTTTAAGTGAAAGCGAAGCGGAAGAATTAAAAAAAATTGCTGCGGAAAAGCATATTTCCGTTCAAATACGCGCTTTACCCAGTACCCTTGCAACGAAATTATAGGAAAGGTGATTTATGTTATTATACCTCGTCGGTTTTTGCGCTTTGGTTGCTTTGATTGATTTAGATACTACTTACATCGGTCAATTGTTAATTTCAAGGCCTTTGTTCATCGGGGCCATATTGGGTGCTTTGACGGGTAATTTGTTTTTGGGCGTTCAAATCGGTATTTTTACGGAACTCATTTATATAGATTATCTGCCTATAGGCGGTGTTGTTCCGCCGAGCGGCACTATAACCACAGCAATAGCACTGCTTATGAATTATTTCTTTAAAATGGATATATATTTTGCATTTTTCGTGGGCATAATATGCGGGCAAATATTTGCCTTTGTGGAAAAATATGTACGCAATAAACGTGCCAAAATGTTAGAGGAAATTGAAAAAGATTTGTGCGAAATTAAAATTTCCCCTGCTAAAATAATAATTAGGAATCTCGGTATGGAATTTGTTGTTGTCTTTGTATTTTTATTTTTATCTATGATAGTATTTGGGCCTTTATTTAATTATATGCAAGAAGACATAAGTGAAAAGGTTCATACTGCTTTTAAATTCGCTTACTATATTATACCTTGGGTTGGTTTGTGCGGTTTGTTGTTATCTTTCAGCACTAAACCTAAGGAGGATTAAATGGATATAAGTAAAACCAAATATGTTTTAAGATCTTTACTTTTGCAAAGTTTTTGGAATTCAAGAAAAATGCAAAATGTCGGGATGCTGTTTATAATGTATCCTTATTTGTTCAAGTTATATTCTGCTACCCCTAAATTTTTAAAGAGGGCAATACAAAGGAACTTGGAAACTTTTAATACAAATCCCGTTATGGTTTCCTTCTGTTTGGGTGCGGTGATGCGTCAGGAGAAAGTACTTTTACAAGTTAAAAACAATTTGGATGTATTTTATGAACAGGAAAAAGAGTGGGTTATAGTTCGCTCCAGCATTGCTTCTACGGTGGCATCTTTGGGGGATAGATTGTTTTGGTCTACTTTAAAACCTCTTTCCTTAGTGTTTGCGTTTACGGTTTTATATCTCGGGCAAGTATATTTTTTAAATAATGATGTGGAAGTGCAAAATTTAACACAAACGGTTGTTCTTGCGCTGTTTTTTGCTTTTATCAGTTATAATATTCCTGTTTTTATAACACGCTATAAAGGGTTCTCTTGGGGGTATGAAGGCACGGAAGAAAATTTCTTTGGCCTTACCAAAATCAATTGGAATAAACTTATAACCGTATTAAAAACCGTCGGGCAAGTTCTTACTTTATTCGTTTTTGTATATGGCTTGTATTTTTACTTTGCAGGTACTGTTTTGGATACGGAAAAAGTAAGTAAAGTTACGCTTTTATCCGCTTTTATAATATTGAGCATATTTGTTAAAAAATGGGATATTCCTAATATTTATTTATATTTGGGATCAATTTTTATATTTGCTTTAGTAGCATTGTTTTCATAGGATAGATTGTGATTAAAGAAGAAATTACTGTAATTAATCGTTTAGGTATTCATGCCCGCCCTGCTGCCTTAATTGCGCAAGAGGCCGGCAAATTTAAAAGTGAAATATGCCTAATAAAAGAAGGTATTGAAATTAATGCCAAAAGTATTATGGGCGTTATGATGCTTGCCGCAGAAAAGGGTACAAAATTAACTTATACAATTATAGGCCCCGATGAAATTGAAGCACATAAAGCCCTAAAAAAAGTTTTCAAAACAATTTCACAGGAAGATAAATTTTTGTAGTTTATGGATAAGATTCGCAATTTCTCTATCGTAGCCCACATTGACCATGGCAAGACAACTCTTTCAGACAGAATTTTGGAAGATACCGGCGCTGTTCCGAAGCGTAAAATGCAAGCACAACTTTTGGATGCTATGGACCTGGAACGTGAACGCGGTATAACCATTAAAGCAAAAGCAGTCCGCATTAAATACAAAGATTATATTTTAAATTTAATTGACACTCCGGGCCATGTGGATTTCTCTTACGAAGTTGCCCGTTCCTTGCGTGCTTGCGAGGGCGTTTTACTCTTGGTTGATGCTTCCCAAGGCGTTGAAGCACAAACTGTAGCCCATGCACACCTTGCACAAAGTTTGGGGCTTAAAATAATACCTGTAATAAATAAAGTTGATTTAAACCAAAGTGATGCCGATATCACCGAAGAACAAATTTGGGAAGTTTTAAAAGAGCCTATTTTGGCCGAACGCGTAAGTGCAAAAACCGGGCTTGGCATTGAACATTTAATTGACAGAATTATTACAGATTTACCTGCCCCGACCGGTAACCTAAAGGCCAAAACGCGTGCTTTGATTTTTGATTCTTATTATGATGCCTTCCGCGGTGTTATTATATATGTCCGTATGGTGGACGGTGTTTTAAAAGCGGGGGATACTTTAAAACTCATGGCATCAGGCTTTACTTCAAAGATTGAAGAAGTCGGTTTCATGACACCTAAACTTCAAAAGAGTGATAAACTTGAGGCAGGCGAAGTCGGTTATATCATTGCCGGTATTAAAGATATTCATCAGGTGCAAGTCGGCGATACGGTAACAATAGCATCAGCCCCGGCAGAGCATGCACTTCCTGGGTACAGCGAGGCAAAACCGGTGGTGTTTGCAAGCATTTTCCCAGTGGAAACAACAGATTATCCTTTACTTAGAACCGCTATTGAAAAGTTAAATTTGTCTGACAGTTCCTTTAGTTATCAGAGTGAAACTTCCAAAGCGCTTGGCTTTGGTTTCCGTCTTGGTTTTATGGGGCTTTTGCATATTGAAATTGTTAAAGAACGCCTTGAAAGGGAATTTAATTTATCTTTAATTGCCACAAGCCCAAACGTCATTTATCAGGTAAAATTTACGCCGCGCAAAACCCATCCGCAAGAATTACTTGCTTTGGCTGATGCCGGTAACGGTTATAAATGGATTGATAATCCGGCCAATTTTCCGCCTTACGGTGATATAATTGATATTAAAGAGCCGACAATAAAAATAAAAATCGTTGTTCCTATTGCTTATATGGACGGCGTTATGACACTTTTAAAAGAAAAACGCGGCCAATATATTTCTTTGGAAAATCTTTCATCTGAAAGAGTTGTAATTAACTATTATATGCCGATGGCGGAAATGGTTGTAGATTTTTATAATAAATTAAAATCTGTTTCCAAAGGTTATGCTTCTTTTGATTATGAAATTGCCGAGTATCAAAGTTCAGATGTTGTGCTTATGGAAATTTTGATACACGGTTCCCCTGTCGATGCCTTAAGTGTTATCACGCATAAAGATAAAGCGGTTTCCCGCGGCAGATTGCTTTGCGAGAAATTAAAGGAACTTATCGGCCGCCAGCAATTTGAGGTGGCACTCCAAGCACGTGTGAACGGTAAAATTGTTGCGCGCGAAACAATACCTGCATACCGTAAAGACGTTATCGCCAAATGTTACGGCGGTGATATTACGCGTAAACGCAAACTCCTTGAAAAGCAGAAAGAAGGTAAAAAACGCATGAAGAGTATTGGGAATGTGGACATTCCGCAAGAGGCCTTTATTGCCATGCTTAAGATTGAAGAATAAGAGAATGAATCTTTCCAACTATAATCTTATTGGAAGTCTATGATATGTTACATTAACCATGTGGAATCGGTTACCCTTTCTCTGCCGATTATGGGGCAATATTGACTCGAACCATAACAATATAATCTTCCGTCAGAAGCATAATATATTGCATATAGCCAGTAGTTATCATCTATAGGATTTACTATGTCATCGAATGAGGAGTTTTTCACTCTTCTCCTTGCTGCTGGTTCTGTCGCCGAATGTGGTCCATCCCCCCAATTTCCGCCCGTATTTTCAAAACACCAATCTTCAGAGCAACATAATTCATCATCATCAAAATCAGGTTCACATTCCCAATTAGAAGGTAATTCTATGCCTATTTTTTCATTAGTTATTGGCATAAAATTCCACCAGTCAGTATTAGGTTGTAAATTGTTTAAAAGGGCAAATTCTTGACCTCTTTCTCTCATATATTTTAAAGTTATAAGTGCCTGTGCTGCTTTGCTCTTTTCTACTGCTTTTTTATATTGCGGTAAAGCAATACCGGCAAGTATGCCGATAATCAAAACAACTACTAACAATTCAATTAATGTAAAACCTGTTTTATTCATAAAATCTCCTAGATTCATCTAAACGTCGTATTTAATTGTTTATAGGTATATTATGAAAAAAAAAAAAACGATGTCAAGGGTGTAAAATATTGCTTAGTGATAAGATCTGTTTACCTATCTTATATTTTTTGATAAGTTTATTTAAAAATTTATTTTCCCGTTCGCTTAAAACAATAAATGTTTTTTGGGGGATATTTTTTAAATATTCTACGGTTTTTGGGTGGAAGTTCGGCCCATAATAATACCTATTATTTACAAAGTTTAATGTTTTGTTTTTAAAAACTTCAAATAATTTCATTTCTTCTTCCTTTGTTTCTTGGGTTAAAAAAGTGTTGGATAATATTATTAAACTGTCTTCGGGTAATTTAACTGATTTCGGTTTTAAAACTTGTGTAATAAATAAAATTTGTTTTATGTCTAATTTTATTTTACCGTCTAAAATAGCATTTTTTATAAGGCGGTAATTTTCAATATCATCAAAAATATAGGTTTTAAAATTGGGTAGTTTTTTTATAGTGTAAGGTGTAAAACAAACACTTTCTTTATATAAAGAACTTTCAAAATTATTTTTCTTTAATAAATCTAAACTCTGTTTTATTTGTTTAAAATTACGTGAGGAAGTTATAAATAAATTATCCGTTTTCTTAAAAGATTTCCTAAAGTATATTCTAAAAATCAAATTTTTAAAGAAAGATTTTTGCGGTATTTCAGGTGTAATTTTTAAAATATTTTTAAGTCTTTCATTTATATTTTGTGGGCTGATTCCTGCCGGGCATAACACAGCACAGTTATAACAATTTTTGCAGGTTTTAACTGCTTCCGAAACATCTTGCCCGTCTTGTTTTAAATTAAGTTTTTGTTTTGCAAGCAAACACGCAATTTGCACACGCCCGCGGGGGGAAAACTTTTCTTGTTTCCCTTCCCTATACGCCGGGCAATTTTGTAGGCATATTCCGCAATGATTACATTTCAAAGCATCAGCGAAAATATTATCAAAGTTTTGTTTCTTCATTTAAGTAACCTTTAAAAATCTCGGGTTTAAAAATATTATTTTTATCAAAAACTTTTTTAAGTTTTATTAAAATTTCATTTATTTCAAATTTATTTTTATTTATTTGGTTTTTTATTTGATAAGGCAATAACCTTAAAGTAAATACAAGCGGTGCACCGAATACCCCTTGGGTACCAGCCATAAAATGTATAAGGTCATAACCGGCGGCATTTTTAACATATTTTCCGCCTACTGTGATTAAGCCTTCACCGCATACAAAAGTTAAACCTGTAACAAAATCGGCGAAATTTAAATCTTTCCCGCTTAAAAACAAGTCAAGCACAGTGCCCTTTTTTTGCCCTGTCGGTAAATAAAATTTTAGAGGGTTTAATTTCTTATTGATCTCTTCAATCAAAGCATTTGCCTGAACGGTTATAGTGTAATTTTGTTTATCAAAATCTACTATTTTATTTAATGTTTTTAATTGCTTAAAATCAAATTCTTTTGTGCCCAATGCTTCGTCATAAAAACTTTGTGCCCAAGCCAGGATATCTTGCTTTTTGTTTTCGCAAAGCGGAAGTATTTTTTGAGGGTTTAAAATATCTTTTTTATCTAAAGCATTTTTTATTTTCTTAAATAAACTGATAGTGTCCCGGTTAAAAAATATATTCATTGATGCTCGCTTTTGAACTGCTATACCATGTTCGGCGCTAAGTGTCCCGCCTATTGAAAAGATAAAATTATCAATTTCTTTCGTAGCAAGTTTAATTTGATTTGCTTCAAAATAGTTATTATCATCAAATATAATATTTGGGTGCAAATTACCGTCACCGGCATGGAAAACTATTGTTCCCCTTAAATTATATTTCTTTAAAATATTTTGTATAAATTCAACCGCTTCGGCAAGTTTCGGGCGTTCTACCGCATAGTCAAAAGACATAAGCCCGTTTGCCTGTTTTGCCAAAGCCAGTGCCGCTTTTGCACGTGTGTTCCAAATAGTTGTTAAATCTTGTAAATTCAAATTTGTTTTTATTTCTTTTGCTTTATTATTTCTAAAGATATTCACTATTTGTTTTACATCTTCGGCAATTTGTTTTTTAGAGCCTTCAAGTTCTGTTATCAAAAGGGCCTTTACGTCGGTTTTATTATATTGTGTTAAGGCTAAAGCATTTTCATCCATAACTTCTAATGCACTTGGCAGAAAGCCTAAAGAAATTATTTTTTGTACGGCTTGCATAGTATCTTTAAGGTTTAAAAAACCTGCGGTTAAAGTTTCTTTATGCGGCGGTAACGGAGTAATTTTTACTTTTAATTTTGTAATAATTCCCAAGGTTCCTTCGCTTTTTACAAGTAAATGCAAAAGTGGATTTCCTTTATTTAAATTAAGGGTTGTACCATCTGCTAAAATAATTTCCGCTTCAAGTAAATTTTGTGCGCTTGCACCATACTTTAAGCTGCGCGCCCCACCTGCGTTTAAAGCGAAATTCCCACCGATGGTGGAAAATGATTTGCTTGCAGGGTCCGGTGCAAAAAAGAAGCCAAGCGGTGTAAGCAAATCTTGTAAATCTTGGTTTACAACTCCGCTTTCAACAATAGCATAATGTTCTTTTGTATTTATTTCAAGTATTTTATCCAAAGCAGATAAATTTAAAACAAAACCGCCTTTTAAAGGTATACAAGCACCGTCGTGGTTTGTGGCACTCATGCGTGCAGTTGCCGCAAGACCGTACTTGTTTAAAATTTGTAAAACTGGTGAAATTTGCGAAGTGTTTTTAATATTTAAAACAGCTTCCGGCCTTGCTTTTAAAGGGCTACTGTCATAACTGTTTAGCAAAAGATCTAGCCTTGAGGTTAAAATATTTTCATCCCCAAGTATTTTTTTAAGTTCTTCCAAAACTTTTTTGAATTTAGTATCCCGCATAGGCCTATACTAAATTGTATAATATTAGTATGAGAAGGAAAAGCACCCCAAAAGCCAAAAAAGTATTTATTATCGGTGACGTACACGGTGAATATCACGGTTTTGCCGCGGCTTTGATTCACGCGAAATTAATGAGCCCGGAACTGAAATGGACCGGTAAAAAAAATGTTTTGGTACAAGTCGGTGATATTATTGACAGGGGTATTTATCCTTTACAAGTTGATGAACTTTTAGATGTTTTGCAAAAAGGAGCAAGAAAGGTCGGCGGTGACGTAATCCGACTTGTCGGGAATCATGAACTTGAACTTCTTAAAAAAAATTATTATATAACTTCATTACCGTATTTTCAGGTGGAAGAATTCCGCAATAAATTAGTTAAACAAATTAAGTCGGGCGAACTGCAGGCAGCATATTACGCAAATGGCTTTGTAGTAACGCATGCAGGTATCTGTAATAATTTATATGAAGTCCTTACAAAGGAAATTAAAAAAATAACGCCGGCCAAACTTGT
>JBGVBB010000198.1:0-9157 GCA_045225155.1 Elusimicrobiaceae bacterium | reverse complement strand
AATATTATAAAGTATGACAAAGAAAAACATCTCTTGGTAATCATAAAAAAACTGGTTTTGAAATACAGTTAAGACGGAAAGACCGTCCACGCAAGCATGTGCTAAAGTATAAAGCAAAGTTGAATTAAATAATTTTTTCGTCATAACGGTAAGAAAACCCCTGTCAAGTAAGATACCAAATTAGCGACAAAAGCGAACAGTAACAATTTAGCATAATTTTTCCTAATAAATGCGGAAAATATTCCCCATTCAATTAGGACTACGGCGGCCTCAAGCAACAAAATTGTGGATGTTTCCGTGATTTGATAATGCCAAATTATTCCGTTAAGTGCCGGGTTTGTGATTATGTTTGCAAGCGACACAAGCCCCACAAATTTCCACCCAAAAGGTATAGCCAAAATGCCCTCAATAACTAAAGTTAAAAGTAGTGCAATTAACAATCCGCGGATAACGAAATCGGGGACGGAATCACCCTGTGAAGGTATATATGGCGTAGGCGTATAGTCATATTTTTTATTATAATCAGGATAAACTACATCTTTTAAATCAGCCGTTTCATTATGAGGATATTTGTGAATACTACCTGGAGTTATTCTATCCCCCAAGGCAATTTGAGGAACAAAAGCCAAAAAGCCAAATAATAAAATAAAACCGATATATAATTTTTTCATAAAATTCCCAAGTTATAATAATCTGTTTGATACATTTTTATTTTATCATAAATTATTTAGTGGGTAAATATTGCCATGCTTACTTTGAGTTCTCCCCATTAAATGCTATAATTTATATGTGAAGGGATTCTTTAGAATATTCAAAACAAAAACTTTTATACTCCTTTTCCTTGGGGTAAGTTTTTTATTTATCCTGATCGGTGCCGGGATTACTTATTATATAGTTTCAGGTATACCGCCTGTATATGAACTTGAAGATTATTCCCCCTCACTTACCACAAAAGTTTTTGATAAAAATAATAACTTGATTTATGAATTTTCCGTTGAAAAGCGCCAACTTGTTCCTTTGGCAGATATCCCGGTTGATATTCAAAATGCAGTTATTGCAATGGAAGACAGGGAATTTTTTGAACACAGTGGCTTTTCCGTCAAAGGTATTTTCCGCGCTTTGATGAGCGATATTTTAACAGGTAAAGCAGCGCAAGGCGGTTCAACTTTAACACAGCAACTTTCCCGCGGTGTATTTTTAAGTAAAGAGAAAAAACTTATCCGCAAAATACGCGAAATATTTTTAGCCGTCCAAATTGAGCATGCCTTCAGTAAACAGGAAATTTTACAACTTTATTTAAATGAAATTTATATGGGCGAGGGTGCATACGGCGTAAAAACCGCCGCAAAACGCTATTTTGATAAAGATTTACAAGATTTAACTTTGGGCGAAAGCGCTATGCTTATCGGCGTTATACCTCTGCCTAGCAGATATAACCCCTTTTCAAGCCCGGAACAAGCAAAAATACGCCGTTCGCTTGTATTAAACTCTATGGTTGAGATGGGTTTTATAACAAATGAAGAAGCCAATAAAGCAAATACCGAACCTTTACCGACAAAAAAGACCAGCGCTTCAAAACCGGGGCTTTACTTCATTGAACATATACGCCGTCAACTTGAACCTAAATATGGTTTTGATGCCTTTTGGAAAGGCGGTTTAAATATTTATACCACTATAGATATTGAAAAACAAGCCATCGCTGAAAAAATAATGGATGAGAAACTAACCGAATATGATAGAAAAATTGCAGAAAATTTAGGTATAGAACTTGTTGATGATTCTATTGCAAAAGAAGAAGGCATGGGTGAGCAAGAGGAAAATAAAGAAGAAGCAGAAAACAAAACCGAAGAACAACCCGATTATCCGAAACTCCAAGGTGCATTTTATATGCGTGATGTTAAGACCGGGGCAATACGTGTAATGGTTGGCGGAAGGAATTATGAAGAGTCCCGCTTTAACCGTGTAACACAGGCAAAACGCCAACCTGGATCTTCTTTCAAACCTTATGTTTGGATGGCTGCTTTGGAAAAGGGTTATACGCCTACATCAACAATACGCGATTTGGATATGGTATTCTATTTTGACGGTAACAATTGGAATATGTTTGATGAAGCTAAAGACCAATATTCCCTTGCACTTGCGGCACAACCGTTTATGTATACTAAAGATTTTGATGTTTGGGCACCTAAAAATTTTGGCGGAAATTCTTCCGGTTTAAGCACTTTAAGACGTGCTTTGGAACTGTCAAAAAATTTAGTTGCAATCAATTTAATAGA
Source organism: Elusimicrobiaceae bacterium (assembly GCA_045225155.1). Classification (GTDB taxonomy): domain Bacteria; phylum Elusimicrobiota; class Elusimicrobia; order Elusimicrobiales; family Elusimicrobiaceae; genus Proelusimicrobium. Next base: position 6,881 of record JBGVBB010000198.1, on the reverse strand, counting down.
TGCGGTTACACCCAGAAAAGTTATTGATGTAGCACGCCGTGCCGGCATTAAAAGTAATTTACCTAACGCACCGGCTTTGGCACTTGGCTCTGCAGTTGTGACATTGGAAGAACATTTAAATGCTTTAAGCACTTTTGCTAATAAAGGTGTTCAGGTAGATGACTATGCCATTGAACGCGTTGAAGATGCAAACGGCAGAGTACTTGAAAGACATATACCTTATGAAAAGCAAGCATTTACCCCGCAAGATTCTTATCTGTTAATAAACATGATGAAAGGCGTTGTTGCCCGCGGCACAGGCGGTGCGGCACGTGCTTTAGGTAGGCCGATAGCAGGCAAAACAGGGACATCACAGAACCATCGTGATATGTGGTTTATCGGCATGACACCTACATATGCGGCAGGTGCATGGATGGGGTATGATGATGACACCTCACAAGAAAGCGGTAAATGGACCGGCGGCGGAACTGTTGCCCCATGGTGGACTTCTATTATGGAAGAAATTATGAAAGATGAACCTGTTGAAGATTTCCCCGTACCTGACGGTATTGAATTCGTATTCGTAAATACCGAAACAGGCAAACTGGCATTACCTGCAGACAGAAATAAATTCTTGGAAGCCTTCAAGAAAGGTACTGCCCCAAGTTCGTTCTAAACTTCTGTAATACTTCAATTATTATTTGTTTTGGGAAATTAAATTTAGGAATTCTGTTTCAGTTAAAATTTTTACGCCGAGTTCTTCGGCTTTTTTTAGTTTTGATCCGGCCTCTTTGCCTGCTACAACGGCATAAGTTTTACTTGATACAGAGCCTGAAACCTTTGCACCGTTTTCTTTAGCCAGATTTTGCGCTTGTTCGCGAGTTAAAGTTTCAAGTTCGCCGGTAAATACAAAGGTTTTGCCTTCTAAAATTGCGGAAGTTTTTTGTTTTAAAGGTTCAAATTTTAAGCCAAGTAATTCAAAATTTTTAAGCTCTGTTTTAACTTCCGCGGAATTAAAAAAATCAAAAATACTTTGTGCGGCAATTTCGCCTATTTCAGGTATCTTCGCAAGTTCTGAAACTTGCGCTTTGCTTAAATTTTCCAAAGTGCCGAAATGCCTTGCCAAAGTTTCCGCCATTTTTGCACCGATATGGCGTATACCCAAAGCAAAGATAAATTTATCTAATGGGCGGTGTTTTGACTTTTCAATAGCATTAAGTAAATTGTCGGCCTTTTTATCCGCGAATGCTTTTAAAGCCATTAAATCAAATAAAGTTAAATTATAAATATCACTTAGTTTTTTTATGGACTTATAATCAACAAGTTGGTCTATAACTACGTCGCCAAGACCTTCAATATCCATAGCACCGCGTGAAGCAAAATGTTTTACGCGCCTTTTAATTTGCGCAGGGCAACTCGGGTTTATGCAACGAAGGGCAACTTCCCCTTCTTCCTTTACTAAAACACCTTTACAGACCGGGCAAATTGTAGGTTCTATAACGGTTTTTGCATCTTGAGGACTACTTATAACTTCTAGAACTTTCGGTATAACTTCCCCGGCGCGTTCAAGTAAAACGGTGTCGCCTATTTTTAAATTTAAGCGTTTAATCTCATCAAAGTTATGCAGTGTGGCAGATGTTATTGTAACGCCCCCGCATTTAACTGCTTCAAGCACGGCAACAGGTGTTATAACCCCTGTTCTGCCGACGCCGAAAGTTATATCTTTTACAACGGTTTTAACACGTTCCGCAGGGTATTTAAAAGCCTCTGCCCAACGCGGTGTTTTGGCAGTTACACCCAAAATTTTTTGCAAAGCAAAAGAGTTTACTTTTATTACAAGACCGTCGGCATCATAAGGTAAATTATGAAGTTCTGTTTTAAACTTACGGTAAAACCCAATTACTTTATTAAAATCGGTAAAAGTTTCCCGAACGGGTGAGACAGGCAAACCGAGTTCTTTACATTTGTTAATAAAACCGCTGTAACTATCAAAATTAAAACCACTTGCACCAAAAGAGTGAACATAAAATTTTAAAGGGCGTTCTGCAGTAATGCGGGCATCTTTTTGCCTAAGTGAACCGGCCGCGGCATTACGTGCATTTGCAAAAGGCGGGAGGTCCTTATCCTCCTGCATTTCGTTTAATTTTGTTAAAGCATCTTTAGGTAAAAAAACTTCCCCCCGTACTTCAAAAAGTCCTTTATTTTCCCCGGCAAGTTTAAGCGGAATATTTTTAATTGTTTTTGCATTTTGGGTAATATCTTCGCCTATTTTACCGTCCCCGCGTGTTGCTGCGGTTTGCAAAATACCGTCAACATAAGTTAAAGAACAGGAAAGACCGTCAATTTTACTTTCAACAACCATTTCAAAATCATGTGAATTTAAAGTTTTTGCCGTGCGTTCATACCAGGCGAGCATTTCTTCCTCGTTATAAGTATTGTCTAAAGACATCATAGGAACAATATGTTCCACCGGTGCAAAACTAGAAGAAGATTTACCGCCTATGCGTTGAGTTGGGGAATCTGGTGTAATTAAAGAAGGATCTTGCTTTTCCAATTCTTTAAGACGGGTATAAAGCAAGTCATACTCATAATCGGAAATTTCCGGTTTATCTAAATTATAGTAAAGATTATTATGGTACCAAAGAAGTTTTTTTAAATTTTCGGCTTCTGTTTTTTTATCCATTTTTCCGCTCGGCTTTAATGCGGTCTAAAAGGCCATTTATAAATTTGCCCGATTTATCTGTGGAATATTTTTTTGAAAGTTCTATGGCTTCATCTATAATTGCCGCGACAGGTGCTTTATCTGCACTGAAAACTAATTCATAAGTTGCCATACGCAAAATGCAACGATCGACTGAAGACATACGGTCTACAGACCAATTTGTAGCATAAGAACTTAAAATTTTATCAATTTTATTTTGATTGGCAAAAGTGCCTGTTACAAGATCTTTGCAAAAAGGGAAAGTATCTTCTTCTAAATTATTGTAGAAATTATTTACATATACCCCCGCCTCATTTACCGACATTGAAGCAGCTTCCGCAATATATAAAGTTTGGAGGGCATATTCCCTTGCTAGTCGTCTTTTACTCATAAATTTATTTTATCAAATTTTAATTAAGTTGTTCTACTTTATTTTATAAGAGTTTGAGCCGGATGATTGCCAACCCAATTCATTTGCTATTTTGCTTAAACGGCCGGCATCCCCACCTGAAACGTGGAAAATTCTATCCCCGGTCTTATAACCGTAAGATGTTGATTCTATTTTATACGTCATAGTCCAACCTGCATTGCAATTCATTTGTATGTCTGTGTCTCTAACAAGCGAGCCACTGCCCCCACCACGTAAAGTCAGTGTGCATCTGGTAGGAGTATGCACAGCGGAACGGGTAGTGATATTACTCAATTCATCTTTATTAAGTGACAACTGCAAAATATTATCCGGTAAAGCACCGTGCAAATTATAATAATTTATGATATCATTTTGTAAGGCACGCATTAATGTCATATTATTTACAATTTTAGCCTTCGTAGTGGAAGTTCTGTAACCGGGTATAGCCATTGTTGCTAAAACACCGATAAATAAAAGTACGATAATTAATTCTGCCAAAGTAAAACCTTTTTTATTTTTTAACATAAAGCCCTCCGTTTATGCATATATGATAACAAATTATTTACCAAAAGTTAAATATGTGCTAAAAATATGATACAATAGCGTTGTTCCCGCGCACGCGAGATTATCTTATGTGTATAGGAGATTTATATGGATTTTAACTTGCTTTCAAAATTAACTTCAACCCCTGCCCCTTCAGGAAGGGAAGAAAATTTACGTGATATCGTTTTAGATTTAGTTAAACCGTATGTCGACGAGGTAAAAGTTGATAAACTCGGCAATCTTGTTACTTACAAAAAAGGTACAGGCAAGACCAAATTAATGCTTACCGCACATTTAGATGAAGTTTCCATGCGTGTACGTTACATTGAACCGAACGGTTTTTTGCGTTTTGCTTTAACAGGTGGTATTGACCCAAGAACTTTACTCGCGCAACGTGTTATTATCATGACGGAAAACCATGGTATGATTACAGGTGTAATCGGTGCAAAACCTGCACATTATTTAACCGCAGCCGATAAAGCCGCCATAACCGAAAATTCACTTTTTATTGATCTTGGTTTAGATTATAAAAAAGTTTCGGAAATCATTACAATCGGGGACCCTGTAGTACTAGAACGTACCCCTATTGAACTTGGGGATAATTTTGTCTGTTCCAAAGCTCTTGATGACAGAGCAGGTGTATACGGATTAATCAAACTCCTTCAAAATTTACCTAAAGAACACAGTGCAAATATTTATGCTGTTTTTACGGTGGAAGAAGAATTCGGTCTTGTAGGTGCGGAAGCGGCCGTTTTTCACATTAACCCCGATATTGCTTTAACTATTGATACAACCGGCGCACTTGATACCCCCGGAATCCCCCCGCAAGATTATGTATTGAACGTCGGCAAAGGTGTCGGCATAACTTTAGCGGACAAGGGAACATTATCAGACTATAAACTTACAAAACTTTTAAGAAAACTAGGGACAGAACATAATATTCCGTACCAATTGCGTGTTGCTTCCCGCGGATCTAATGATGCAAAAGCTATACAAAGATGCGGTGGCCCGGCTGCCGCTTGCCCCATCAGCATACCTGTAAGATACATACACTCAAATGTTGAAGTGGCTTGCAAAACCGATATTGAAGCCGCATGGCATCTTGTGCTTGAACTTGCAAAAAGCAATTTAGAGGATTTTTAAATGCCTAAAAGCCAAAATGTTTTAATTTTAAAGAAACAGGGCCTTTATTTTAAAGCGGAAGATCTTCTTCAGGAAAAATCTTTACAACTTAAAAAGGAAGAACTTGACGCTTTAAATAAACTTGATGTAATGTACCGCACCTTGTGTGCGATACTTTATAATTTTGCACAAACCGGCCATCCGGGCGGAAGTATATCTTCAGGTAAAATAGCACAAAATTTACTTTTTAATCAAATGTCTTACAATTTTAAAAATCCCGATGAAGAAAGCGCCGATATTATTTCTTACGCGGCCGGGCATAAAGCACTTGGCATGTATGCTTTATGGGCTTTGAGAAATGAAATTGTTAAAACCCATGCTCCCGAAATGCTTGCACCGGAAAAACGCCAACTCCGTTTTGAAGATTTGCTCGGTTTTAGGAAATCCCCTGCAAATAACAGTAATCTTTTTAAAGAATTTCATGCAAAATCGTTAGACGGCCACCCCGAACCTTTAACACCGTTTGTTAAACTTGCGACAGGTGCTTCAGGTATAGGTTTCGGGGCAAGTGTCGGGCTTGCTTTGGGAGCATCTTTAACTTACCCACAAAATACCCCGAAGGTACATGTAATAGAGGGTGAAGGCGGTTTAACTGCCGGCAGATGTGCCGAAGCCATGGCAATAGCAACACGAGCGGGGCTTGATAATTTGATTGTACACCTTGATTGGAATCAAGCATCAATAGACAGTGATAAAGTCACCGCAGAAAACGGTACACCCGGTGATTATGTTGCCTGGGAACCTACGGAACTCTTTTATTTAAACGGGTTCAATGTGATTTATGTTAAAGAAGGTTTAAATTTTGCACAAATTTATGCCGCACAAAAATTTGCGGAAACCATAAACAACGGTTTACCTACCGCCATAATTTACAGAACAATTAAAGGTTGGCATTACGGCCTTGAGGGTAAGGCAAGCCACGGCGGCGGGCATAAATTATGTTCACCGGAATTTTACAAATCACTTGAAGAATTTGAAAAAACCTTTACCGTTAAATTCCCGCACTTAGCGGAAGGCCAAGATATTGAAGATTGTTTTTATAAAAATTTGCTTGAAATACGCAAAACCATCGTCATAAACAGGGATGTATTTTCAGCTTTAGCAAATAAAGTAAAAATATCTGCAGACCGTTTGCAACATTTGGCACGTGCGGCAAAAGAATTTAAAACGGATGATGTTTATACCGCTTTTAAGCCTGAAGATATACCTGCGGAATTTAATTTTAAACCCGGCCAGAATCCGACTTTAAGGGCTACAACTGCCCAAGCACTTGCGAAAATCAGCAAAGATACTATGGGCACTATGATTGTAGCAACGGCAGATTTATCCGGTTCAACGGGTGCAGGCAAAATTGCTTACGATAGTAAAGGGTTTTATAATAAGAAAAACAATCCCGATTCCCGTTTGATTTCAAGCGGAGGTATTACAGAAGACGGTTTAAGTGCGGTCATGAGCGGTGTTTCCGCGTACGGCAGACAAATCGGTGTTGCGGCATCTTACGGAGCATTTACTTCGGCAATGATGCATACCCAAGCAAGGTTGCACGCTATCGGCCAACAAGGATACGAAGAAGCCACCGGCAAAGGTAAAAATACTTTTATTATTTTTACCGGCCATGCGGGTTTACCTACAGGCCCCGACGGTCCGACACATGCAGATCCGCAAATGTTACAACTTGTAAGTGAAAATTTCCCAAAAGGTGCTGCAATAACTTTAACACCTTTAGATGCAAATGATGTTTGGCCGGCACTTACTGCCGCGTTAAACAAAAGGCCGGCGGTTTTATACCCGGTTGTTACACGCCCAAATGTCAAAATAACCGACAGGGAAACTTTCCACAGTGATAGCCCCGACAAAGCAAAGAACGGTATTTATGCACTTTATAAATGCAAACAAGCACGCGGTACCGTAATCTTACAAGGTTCAGGGGTAGGTGAAATATTTGTCCAGGAAGTTTTACCCAAAATAAAAGAGGAAAACTTACCGGTAAATGTTTATTATGTCGTCAGCCCGGAACTTTTTGACTTGCTTAAACCGACTGAGCAAACCAAGGTTTTACCTATGAGC
>JBGVBB010000197.1:0-1882 GCA_045225155.1 Elusimicrobiaceae bacterium | reverse complement strand
CGCAGCAAAACTTGGTATCGGTGTTATAAATAAATAAGGTTTATGAATTTAGCACTTTTTTATTCTTTAGCTATACATTTTATTCTTTTTTGTTTGCTGGTTTTTTGCATTGCTTCAAGCCCCATCAAACAAAAAGAAAAGGCCATGTATACTATAGATTTTATCGGTCAAAGTGCTGAAGTAATGCGTTACGGTACTCCACAACAAGCAAAAGGCAACGGAAGTAGCGAAAAAGATACAAAAGAAGCCCCTAAAGAAATTAAAAAAGAAGAAGTAAAAAGCGAAATAAAGGCACAAACCCAGGCCAAAACCGAAACAAAAACTAAAACAACTGCCAAAGAATATAATTCAAAAACACAAATTTCAACCACACCTCAAAAGCAAGAGAAGAAGAAAATTAATCTCTCAAAGCCAAGTGTTTTAGATCAAGTTTCAACCGACGATTTAGATGTATCCTCTTTACATTCATTAAGCACCGCCGGCCAAGATGGATCAGATAAGACAGTTCAGGCAAGTTTTACAAATTTTCCTTATCCGTGGTATATAACACAAGTACGCAAAGCTTTATGGGATGCCTGGCAGAAAACAAAACCGAAAAACGGACAAGGATTAACTACTTTGGTATCTTTTAATATAGATAGAAACGGGGCAGTTTTTGAAGTTCAAATAGAAAAAAGCTCTCAAGACGATGCTTATGATTATGCAGCTATGAGTGCTGTAAAAAATTCAGATCCGTACCCACCTTTACCGGATGATTTCGGAAAAGAAATTTTAACGGTAACGGTAGAATTTAGACAGGAGGTTTAATATGACCATTTTATGGCGTACTTTTTTACTTGCTTTATGTTGTTTCGCGGTAATAATATGTTATCCATACTACGCGGACGGTGCTTTAACCATTATGGCTACCTGGACTTTAGTAGCATTTTTTATAATGCTTTTTATAACTATAATTACCAAAGCGATTTTACTAGGTAGAAGCCATGTTTTTAACAGCTTGCTAGATATTGCAATGATAATAGGATTTTTATACATATTATTAAACATTTTTCCTTTACTCGACGGTTCCACTCCGTATATGCGTATTAAGAAGCATATTTACCCCAGTACGGATGAAATTGAAGTAGGCCTTGAAAACCTTGGTCTTACAAAAAGAAAAAATGCATTAGAACAATTACGAACCAATATCACCGAGATTTCACAAGATTTAGATCAATTTAAAACCCTTATTACCAAGGAGCATGAAGACTAATGAAAGCTGTCATCACCGGAGGAAGCGGTTTTGTAGGCAAACGTTTAGCTAAAAGCCTTACTGATAAGGGTTGGGAAGTTACAATATTTTCAAGAAGCAACAAAAATTCGAACGGAATAAAAACCGTAAAAGTAAATTATTTTGATATAGATGACCTTGCTAAAAACTTAGCCGGGGCCAGTGTCGTTTTCCATTTAGCTGCAGTATTATTTGCAAACAACAAACAAGAATTTGAGAAAGGTAATGCTATATTAACAGCAAATTTAGTCGAAGCAGCAAAAAAATCAAAAACAGTAAAACATATTGTCTATCAATCTTCACTTGCGGCAGCCGGCCCGTCAAAAAATATAGAAAATTTAATTAATGAAACTTGTCCCTGTGATCCTGTTTCAGATTACGGCAGAACAAAATTAATGGGTGAAGATGAAATAAAAAAACTCCCCCCTCAAATAACTTACACTATTTTGCGGGCACCAACGGTTTACGGTGGGGCTGAAGCCGGTGTATCTAAAATTTCCGCATGGGTTAATCGCGGTTTAATGGTAAATCCGTCTAAAAAAGATATGTACTTCAGTTTTGTATATGTCGGTGATTTAGTTGAGGCCTTAATTACTGCCGCAACAAACGATA
>JBGVBB010000196.1:0-8041 GCA_045225155.1 Elusimicrobiaceae bacterium | reverse complement strand
AATCGTTTTAGATAATGCCTCTACAGATGGTACGGCAAAAAAACTCCGTGAAATTGCCGCAAGTGATAAGAACTTTAAAGTTATTTTAAATGCACGTAATTTTGGGCATATACGCTCCCCGTATTACGGAATGTTGCAATGTTCCGGGGATGCGATAATTTATATGGCTTCGGATTTGCAGGACCCGCCGGAATTAATCCCCGAATTTATTAAAAAATGGGAAGAAGGCAATAAAGTTGTACTTGCCCAAAAAGAAAAATCCCAAGAAAGTTTTATATTTTTTACAGTGCGTAAATTTTATTATTGGCTTTTAAATAAAGCAAATGACAGCGGCGCTGAACTTTTGCAAAATTGTACGGGTTTCGGTCTATATGACAAACAAGTTATAGATGAAATTCGTGAAATAGATGATCCTTACCCGTATTTACGTGGTCTTGTTTGTGAACTTGGTTATCAAAAAACTACAATTCCCTTTGTTCAACCGAAACGTAAACGAGGATTTACAAAGAATAATTTTTATACCTTATATGACAATGCAATGATCGGTTTTACAAATCATAGCAAAATACCGCTTCGGTTAGCGGCATTTTGTGGGTTTGTATTATCTGCATTGAGTTTATGTCTTGCATTTGTTTATTTGATTTTGAAACTTGTGTATTGGGATAGTTTCCCCATGGGTACAGCCCCGATACTTATTGCGGTATTTTTCTTTTCTTCCATGCAACTGTTTTTTATCGGTGTTATAGGCGAATATTTGGGTGCAGTTTTAACGCAAGTTTTACATCGCCCGGTGGTAATTGAAAAAGAAAGAATAAATTTCTAGTGATCAGTTATGAAATTGTGGAAAAGCTTTTTGGGTTGGATTAGAAATAACAAAGATGATATCTTTGCCATATTTGTAATATCGTTTATAGTAACGGCTATTTTATGTTCTTATACTTTCAATACCATTGCTCCACAGGAAGGATGGTATTCCATATATGCCAGGAATATCTTACAAGACGGTTTAGTACCTTATAGGGATTTCCCTTTGGTTGTTCCTCCTTTATTTCTATATATTTGGACTGTTTGGCAAGTTGTTTTTGGGGATAATTTTATTGTTTTTCACTACTTGAATATTGTGCTTCAAATTTCATTTGCTGTGGCTTTTTATTTCTTGTTTAGACAAGTGTTTAATAGAAAAATCGCTGTAATAATGACTTTAATTTTTACATCAATAAGAATTTTTGCCGAATGGGATAACGGTGTTGCTTCTTATAACACTTTGGCCTTTATTTTTATGGCCATTATGGCATTAATTACCATAAAGCAAGTTAACTTTATAAACACTTGTAAAAAGATAAATTTGAAATTACTTTGGACATTGGGTTTAATATACGCACTTTCTTTCTTTAATAAACAAACCAGTGGTGCTTTTACAATAATGGCATCTTGTTTCACATTAATAGTGGTTAGTTTTAAGGTCTTGGGTGTAAGGCAAACTATTAAACATTTAGTTTGTTTGTTTTTAATTTCGATATTATTTCTTTTAGTCTTACTTCTTCCCATACTTGTTACAGGGGCTTTTCCTGCAATGATAAATAATATTTTTGCCAATACGAGTAAAGGGCCTGTTTTGATTTTACTAATAAAATTGTTATATTTACCTTTTCCTAAAGATTTATGGTTATATTACATAATAGTTATGGTGATTTGTTTAGTATTTTTGCCTAAATTAAAATTTATTAAGTGGGACACAAACGAAGATAGCGGTTCCTTCAGACAATTTGTCCTAATATTTATTTTAGTATGCACTATAATATTTCTGTTGGCTAACAATATTTCTTTTACTAATTATCTGTGGTTTTATAAATTGCGTTTGTACTATGGCAAGTTTTTGTATGTATCTTATCATTTATCTTTTTTATTTGCAGTAATATTGTTCTGTTTCCTACTGTTTGTTTGGTTAAGAAAAAATATATCCAATAATAGGTTAAATTTATTGATAATTATTTTATTTTTTGTGTTTGAAAATATTGCTGAATTATTATCTAATGGGCTTCATTATCCTCAATTCGTAAGTTTGTTTATAGGATTATTACTTTTGTGGAAATGGAAAAAATTTAATAATGTAAAGAATATCTTTATGTATATCGGGATTGGAATATTCTTCTTTATTAGTTATGCTTATAAATTATATATACCTATGCAATTTTGGGGTTGGAAAAGCGGCAGTATTTTTAATAAATTAGACAAATCTTATGTTCCTAAATTAAAAGGTATGAAAATACCTGTAGAGGAAAAACAAGTATACGAGCAAGTTTATGATGTGGTTCATAAATATACAGATAAAGACGATAAGATTTTAGCCTTTAATAATAATCAGATTTTTTATGATTTAACCGAGCGTAAACCATATACACAATATATATCTTTGTATCATGATGTTTCGCCGGATAATCAGCCACTGGAAATATTAGAGAAAATGAGGACAGATTTGCCTAAAGTAATAATATTTTTAAGGTTGTCGGATGAAATAGAACAATTCCACGAAAATCTATATAGAGGTTATATTTCGGGGCAAAGATTATTAAGGGACTATATAGATTCGTTGATAGAGGAAGGAAAATATATTCCCGTTAATGAATATAAACAAACTAAATTTTTAGATGTATCCAGCTTTCCGAAAGAGTTAATGTCTGTCTATAATGAAATAAACAAAAATTCTTCGGAAGCTCAAAAACAAGATTTCTTAAATAGAATAGTTCCATATATAAAAACAAGAAATAGTTTCTTGCAAAATGGTTGTACTTTGCAAATATTAGTAAGGTATGATTTAGTACAAGATAAAGAATAAATTATGAAGTTAAATGCACAAGTAAATTTATCATCCTTAACCAAAAGAGTTTGGACACAAGGCCAATTCTTTAAGATATTTTGTGCCATAATGTTTGGCGGTATTTGTTTGTTTTCGTTATCTTTGTTAATCTTCGGCTTTGATAGATGGATATATTTGTTTCATATTTTTATTGATGCGAATGATTATTTTATGGATTTTTTTAACCCTATTTATTGGTCCCAATTTAAAAACATATATGGACTTTGGGATTATTCCAATTATCTTGCTTTTCCTTATTTAATCTTTATGCTTTTTTCTTATATAATACCGATTGATGTTTTAGCTACCCATCCTGTAATTATAAGAAGTAGTGTTTACGGAATTATATCATTATCTGTTTTCTTGATTTTTTCTTTGGTGCCTCTGGTTATACTTATTTTTAAAAATAAAATTGGTGCTTTAAAAGAAAAATCTATATTTTCTATTTTAATAATTTTTTCTTCCCCCTTAATATATTCGGTAGAAAGAGGAAATATTATTTTTATTGCTTTGTTTTGTATGATGTTTTTTATATTCTATTATGATTCTAAAAAACTATATTTAAAGAATTTATCTATATTGTTCTTGGCTATTGCGATTGCAATTAAGATATACCCTGCTGCGGTTGGAATACTACTTTTAAAAGATAAAAGATTTAAAGATATATTTGTTTTAGGAATTTATGTGTTTTGTTTACTGTTTCTACCATTCTTCCATTACAATGGGGTAGCAGATATTAAACTATTCATAAATAACACTTCCAGATTGTCGAAATATTGCTTAGGATTAGGTTTGGGATATAGTCTTAATATTAGTAATACTCTTAGAATGCTTGTTTATATGTTAACGGAAAAGGAATTTATTTCTTTGAATATAATATTTCATTATATTTCTTATCTAGTTTTACTAGTTGGTATTTTTACTTCATATTTTACAGTAAGGAAATGGAAAACAATAGCAATCGTATGTTTGCTTATGATATTAGTTCCTAGTATAAGTTGGACTTATGTGCTGTTATTGATGATTGTGCCGTTGATTTTGTTCTTAAATGATAAAGATAATAAGAATTTTAAAGATTTAATATATTTAATTTTATTTTGTCTTATGTTTATGTTAAATATACCTACGGAAGTGCCGATATTTATGCCCGACGGTTATCCTGTTTTAATGGATAATTTCTGTGCACGCTTATCGTGTTTAGTAATGTTTGCGATGTTGTGCTATGATGGTATCAAAGATTATATTTGCTTTAAGAAAATATGAACAATAAATATTCATTAACACTTGTTTTCGGATGTTATAAAGAGGGTGAAAACTTAAAAAAGATATTACCCGAGACTATTGATGTCTTGAATAAAAATATTGCTGATTTTGAGATTTTAGTTATAGATACAAGTGTGCCATTGGATAATACCAAAGAGATTTGTGCTAAATTCCCGGAAGTTAAATATTTAAACAGAACGGGTGGAGATAGTTATGGCTCAATGTTTAGGACTGCAATAAAAGAAGCTACAAAACAAAGAATTGCATTTATGGATGCTGATGGTAGTCATAAGATCACCGATTTATTAAAAATGTATGATGTAAGTGATAAATACCCATTAGTTATAGGTTCCAGATATACAAAAGGCGGAAAGAGTGATAATCCTTTCTTTTTACGGTTGCAAAGCCATATATTGAATATAGCATTTAGATATTTACTAGGAATAAAAGCGAAAGACATATCAAATTCTATGCGTATTTATGACGTAAAAATGTTGAAAAATATAGAATTGAAAGCGGATAATTTTGATATTTTGCAAGAAGTTTTGATAAAACTGAAAAAAAGTGATAAACATTTTAAGATTAAAGAAGTTTCTATACATTTTCACGAAAGAGAAAAGGGGGTATCACATAGAAAATTTTTTCCGTTTCTTTTGTCTTTTTCAAAAACATTTATTTGCTTGTTTAAAATTAGGTGGTTTGAATAGGAGTAACTATGCAGACGGTTTTGTTGACAGGTTCGGGTGGGTTTGTGGGCAAAAATTTAAAACCTTTTTTGGAAAATAAAGGTTTTAAAGTTATTGCGCCCAGAAGTAGCCAATATGATTTTGCCGACTTAAAAACTGTGCAAGATTTGGTTAAAGAGTATAGCCCCGATATCTTTATTTTATCCGGGTTTTACGGAATAAATACCCCTACCCCACCGCAAGATATTTTTGAAAAGAATTTTCAAATTTTAAATAATTTTATTTCTGTTTCCGCAGGAAAACCTATTTTCACTTTTGGTTCCGGTGCGGAATTTGATAAAAGTTTGCCTATTGTGTCGGTAAAAGATGAAGCTTGGAAAAATACCCCCCCGGCCGATTTATACGGGCGTGCGAAGTATTTAATTAGCCAAGAGATAAAAAAGTACCCTAATATTTGGAATTTACGTTTATTTGGCGTTTATGGCCCACATGAAACTAATAACCGCTTTATAACCCATGCAATACACTGTGTTCTTGAAAATAAGCCTATAACGATAAGGCAAAATGTGGTATTTTCTTATTTAGAAGTTGAAGATTTATGCCGTCTTGTCTGTTATTTTGTGCAAAATCCGCCAAAGCATAAATTTATAAATATGGTTCCGCCCACAACTGTGGACCTTAAAACATTAGCAATTATTGTAAACAAAATTGCCGGCACAAATCAGCCCGTAATTATTGCAAAGGAAGGCCTTGCCAACGAATATACCGGTGAACCCGAGAATTTGCTTAAGGAAGTTCCTGATTTCGATTTTACGCCGTTAGAAAAAGGTATAAAAAGGCTTTACGAATTTATAAAGGAAAATGTTTACAAATAAAGATATTCGTTGTTTCGTATTAACATATAATAGGCCGAAATTGCTGAAGCGGACTATAAATACGCTTTTATGGCAAGAGGGCGGCCCTTGGGATATTTGGGTTTTAGATAACTCTACAAACGACGAAACAAAAAAATTGGTTGAAAAAGACTTTCCGCAAATACATTATGTTGACACGAGGGCGGACAGAAGATTTATGGCTAATCTCCGTAAATTACGGGAATTGGCAATAACGCCGTATTCTTTAACTTTACACGATGATGACTTACTTGCCCCCGCTTATTTAAAAAACTCTTTAAAGATATTAAATACGTATCCGAATATCAACGGAATTTTTGCTAAATTTAAGATATTCCACGGGAGTCGTTTTCCTGTGAGTGTTAAGTTTAAAAATCGTCACCTTAAACACTGGCTTATAAATAATAAAGCGGATTTTGCGTTGTCCTTTTGGGATTTGCCCGCCTGCACGTGGACAGGTTCTATTTTAAAATCTGATTTATATAAGGCTGTTCCGGCTGAAGATTTACATAAAACTTTCGGGAAGATTTCAGATATACCTATGCTTATAGAAATTGTAGAAAACGGGCCTGTTTGTATTTTTGCAGATAGTTATATTTACAGCCGTATTCACGGAGGGGCAGACACTCAAAACGATAGTACGGGTATCAGTTTAAAGCAATTCAAAATTTGGGTGAATTATTATAAAAAATTTGCCGAAACAAACCCAAAATTACAAAAGGTTTATAATAAATTTGTTTATGATAGGGCTTATATGGTTTATAAATATCATCTCGCTAATAAAGAAAAGCGAACTTGCCCTAATGTGTTAGATTTTTTAAAACGGGAAAATTTACTTTTTACCCCTGTAAGTTTTTGGCGTAAAATAAGAACAAAATGGTATTTTAAACCTTTTAACCGTTTAGCAAGAAGTTTTTATAAAGCAGGTTATTATAAGCAGTTTTTGCGTGATTTAAAATAATTAGCGGGTATTAGATTTCGGGTCTAAAATATCTCTAAGCCCATCCCCAAGCAAATTCCAAGATAACACAAATAAAACTAATGCACCGCCCGGGAAAACAAGAGTATACCAATATTGAAACGGATTCCCGGAAGTACCGAGTATCCAATTACGTGAAAGTGCAACAAGTTGCCCCCAGTCTGCCGTTCCTGCCGGAACACCAAGGCCAAGGAAACTCAAAGAAGATGCCGTCAAAACAATATAACCCATATCAAGCCCTGCCATAATAATTAAAGGGCTTAAAGCATTTGGAAAAATATGCTTAAAGAATATATGCAAACCGCCTGCCCCCATAGCACGCGCGGAAGCGACATAATCAAGTTCCTTAATTTTTAAAACTTCCCCCCTTATCAAACGTGCATAAGAAGGCCATGCTACTACCGTTAAAGCAAGCAACATATTTAGCATACCGCGCCCAAGTAATGCCGCAATAACCATAGCAAGCACCATGGAAGGCACGGCAAAAATAATATCTGTAAAACGCATTAAGATTTCGTCAATAATTCCGCCTTTATAACCGGCTAGACCGCCGATTAAAACACCTATAATAACGGCAAAAAATACAACAATTATTGAAATTTTAAAAGCAAGGCGTGCGCCCCATACAAAACCGTAGTAGAGGTCATATTGATTTTCGGTAGTACCGAATAAATGTGTTTGGCTCGGTGCCATAGGTTCAATTTCATAACTTGCCTGGGGCATTTTATAACTGTCCTGTGGGTTTTGCGGTTTAGCCAAAAAAGGTGCAAGCAGGGCTGTTACCCCAAATAAGGCAATAAACACAAGCCCGGTAAGCGAAGTTTTATTTTTAAATAATTGCTTTACTATCTTCATTTTAATCTAATTCTCGGGTCACAAACCCTATATAAAATATCAGCTACTAAATTGCCGAACACAAATAAAAATGCTACTACTAAAGAAAACCCTAAAATACCTGCTATATCAAGTTGTCTTGCACATTCCACACCAAAGCGGCCAAGGCCGTTATAGTCAAAAACCGTTTCAACGATAACCGTTCCCCCCAGCAAGCGTATAAATTGTATGCTTGCCAAAGTCAGAGCCGGAATTAAAGCATTTCTGACTGCGTGATTTAAAATTACACGTGTTTCGCTTAGTCCGCGTGCACGTGCGGCAGTAATATAATCTTTTGAAAGTTCTTCAATTGAACTTGAACGCATTACCTGCATTTGCAAAGCAAAAGAGCCGAAACACAAAGTTAAAGCCGGCAAAACCAAATGGTTCAATACGTCAAAAAATACATAAAAATTTAAGTTAAGCAAGGCATCAATTAAGGAAAAGCCCGTATAATTTTTAAACCCCGGGCCATTTATAATAAGGTCTG
>JBGVBB010000195.1:0-4846 GCA_045225155.1 Elusimicrobiaceae bacterium | reverse complement strand
AATATCCGCTATTATTTCTTGTTTTGTTGCGTTGCGCAAGCTTGCTTGCTTGCTTGCTTGCTTGCTTGCTTGCTTGCTTGCTTGCTTGCTTGCTATATCTTCATAATTTATCATTTTTTGACCTCTCTATCAATTATTTTATTTTACTTTTTCTTTTATAAAATTATGTATTACTTTACAGATAATTTCCAGGTCGTTTTCGTCTAAACCTTGGAAAGTGCCAATCCAAAAAGTATTGTTCATTATAAAATCTGTATTAGGTAATTTTTTGTAATCTTCTTCATTTAAGTTTTTGGAAATTTGCACAGGGCCGTTGCCGATACGCAAAGGGATTTCATCATCCACAAATGCAGGTTGCCTAAGTAAATTGCCTGCAAAAAGTTGGCGTGTACCTATACCGTTATTTTCCAAATATTCCACAAGTTCTTGTTTTGTAAAAGGTGCTTCGGGTTTAATCGAAATTAAAAACCCAAACCAAGACGGCTCAACATCTTTTGCAACGGACGGTAAAATTAAATAATTTTGTAAATCTTTTAAATGTTCAAGCAAATACTTGGCATTTTTTCTGCGTCTTTCCAAAAAGGTCGGCAATTTCTTTAATTGGCTTAGACCGACGGCAGCTTGCCAATCGGTAATCTTCAAATTAAAGCCGATATGGGAATAAGTGTATTTGTGGTCATACCCAAAAGGTAAATTACCGAGCTGCATTTTAAAACGATTTTTGCAGGTATTATCTACCCCCGGTTTACACCAACAATCACGGCCCCAATCGCGGAAAGATAAAATTATACGGTAAAATTGAGGGTCATTTGTAACTACTGCACCGCCTTCGCCCATAGTCATATGATGGGCAGGGTAAAAACTGTATGTGCCGATATGCCCGATAGTGCCTGCTTTTTTGCCTTTCCATGTAGCACCAAGTGCGTCGCAGGAATCTTCAATAAGCCACAAATTATGCTTTTGACAAATTTCCAAAATTTTGCCCATATCAAACATATTACCGAGTGTATGTGCAACAAAAATTGCTCTTGTTTTTGGGGACAATGCCTCTTCAATTTTGGAAGCGTCAATATTATATGTTTTTAATTCACTGTCTATAAAAACGGGTACTAAACCTTGTTGAATAATAGGGTTTACAGTTGTTGGGAAGCCTGCTGCAACGGTTATAACTTCATCCCCTTTTTTAAGGCGTCTATCACCAAGTTTATGGGAAGTCAAAGCAGATAAAGCAAGCAAATTTGCAGATGAACCGGAATTCGTTGATAATGCAAATTTTGCCCCAAGCCATGCGGCAAATTGTTTTTCAAATTCCTCATTAAAACGGCCGGCGGTAAGCCACATATCTAATGTAGCATCAATCATATTAGTTAAATCGTTTTCGTCTAAAACCTTGCCGGAAACAGGTATATATTTGCGCGGTTTTTTTGTGCCGTAAATTTCTTTATAATAATTTTTTGCCGCTTCTTTTACTTTATTCCTTAAATCTTGTTCCATAATAAATTTGCCTCATAATCTTGTATTTGTTTTACGGAGAAATTTTCAATATTTACCCCTTCATAAAAATTTTTGTACCATTCAACGGTTAATTTTATTGCTTGCTCTGCCGTTAAACTCGGTACCCAATTTAAAACTTCGCGTGCTTTTGTTATGTCTAATGTTAAGAGGTTGGCTTCATGCAAATTATCTCTTTTATGAACTTTTATTTCCCCTTTACCGTAGGCATTAATAACCTGCTTTGCAACTTCGGCAACGGTTAAAATGCTTTTACTATCAGGGCCGAAGTTAAAACCCTCGGCATATTTTTTGCCTTCAGTTAAAAGCAAATGCCCTAAGAGTAAATAACCTGAAAGCGGTTCCAAAACGTGCTGCCAAGGGCGTGTGGCATGCGGATTTCTAATTTCAATTATTTGGTTTGATTCTATTGAACGTACACAATCCGGGACAAGCCTATCTAAAGCCCAATCCCCCCCGCCGATAACATTACCTGCACGAACTGTTGCCAAAGCATAACCGCCGTCTTGTAAAAAAGACCTACGGTAAGAAGAAGATAAAATTTCCACACATCCTTTTGATGATGAGTACATATCATATCCGCCAAAAGGGTCATCCTCTTTATAAGGGCGTGTTACTTCTTTGTTTTCGTAACATTTATCGGTAGTGATATTTACAAAAGCTTTTACACTTTCGGTGTTACGGGCGGCTTCCAAAACCTTTAAGGTACCCATAACATTTGTTTCATAAGTTTTTACGGGTTCACTGTAAGATAAACGCACCAAAGGTTGTGCTGCTAAATGGAAAACAATTTCCGGTTTAAAATCTCGGAAAGTTTTGTTCAATTTGTTTTCATCTAAAATATCTCCGATAACACTTTTTATTCCTTTTGAAACTTGTGCTACGGAAAAAAGATTTGGGTCGGTATTCGGTTCAAGTGCATAACCGCAAACTTCCGCCCCCAAATGTTTGAGCCATAGAACAAGCCATCCTCCTTTAAAGCCTGTATGCCCTGTAACCAAAACGCGTTTGCCTTTATAAGTTTTTTGTAAATCTTGTAAATTTGCCATATTATTTACCTTCCCAAATTTTCCAAGGTGCCTGGTTTTTATTCCACATATCGTTTAAGTCCAGTTTGTCTTTTAAAGTATCCATAGGGCGCCAAAAACCATGATGTCTATATGCGTTAAGTTGCCCGTCGTTTGCAAGATTTCTTAAAGGGGATTGTTCCCAAATTGCATTAGGGTCATCCGATATATAATCAAGTGCTTTCGGTTCGCATACAAAGAAACCGCCGTTTACCCATGCTCCGTCACCGGCAGGTTTTTCTTGAAAACTTGTAATTTCCCCATTTTTTTCAATTTCAAGTGCACCGAAACGGCCTGTAGGTTGTACTGCTGTTAAAGTGACAAGTTTTTTACTTTCTTTATGGCAAGCAATAAGTTTATTAATATCAACATTTGCTACACCATCCCCGTAAGTCAACATAAAGGGTTCATTATTTATATACGGGGCGGCTTGTTTGATACGGGAACCGGTCATATTGTTTCTACCGGTAAAAAGTAGGGTAACTTTCCAGGGTTCGCAATGATTGCGGTGAATTTGAATATCATTGTTTTCAAAATTTATTGTTATATCGGAATTGTTTGTGTAGTAGTTTAAAAAATATTCCTTTATAAATTCGCTCTTGTAACCACATAAGATTATAAATTCCGTAAAATTAAAATGTGTGTAAATTTTCATGATATGCCAAAGTATAGGATATCCGCCGATTTCTACCATTGGTTTCGGGCGAAGGATAGTTTCTTCCCCAAGTCTTGAACCGAGACCGCCCGCTAAAATTAAAACTTTCATAAACCCTCCTTAAATGACAAATATATTATACCACATATTTATATATGCTATAATTTAGTGTAACACTATGACATTAGTTTAATGGTGCTTTATGGGGAAAAGAAAACAAAAATTAAAAAGAGTTTTTAATGCAAATTTATTCGTTGTAAACTGTAAAAGGATGTGGCCCTTTGTTAAACCTTTTTGGGTTCGTGCTTTAATAGGGGTTTTGTTGACGATACCTGTAGGTGGGCTTGATGCCGTTGTCGCTATGGCTTTAAAACCTTTTATGGATCAGGTAATGGTTGATAAACAACAATCTTTTTCCAATCTTATACCATTATTGATCATAGGTTTTACAGCACTTCAAGGTGTGCTAACTTATGCTTCCGATTATCTTAACAGTTGGGTTGCACAAAAAATTACTATCGGTTTAAAAAGACGGCTTTATGAAAAACTTTTAACAATGGATACGGCTTATTTTGACAGTCGCAATTCCGGTGAAGTTTTATTTAGATATTCAACCGATGCCGAAACCGCTTCCACAGGTTTAATAAACAGTGCAAAACAATTTTTGAGCAGGACATTTTCATCCATTGCATTAGTCGGTGTTTTAGTATATAACTCTTGGCAAATGGCCGCTATTGCCGTTGCGGTGCTTGGTTTTTTTATTTATCCTATGCATATAGTACGCAAGAAAATGAAAGCAATTTTAGCCAAAACGGTTGTTAATTTATCATCCGTAATAACTGCTTATAATGAAACTTTTGCAGGGAACAAAACCATACGTTCTTTTACATTGGAAGAGGAATTTAAAAAACGTTTTTATCAAATTACGGATACAACATTTGCTTTGGCCATGAAAATGGTTAAAAGTTCAAACTGGCTCTCCCCCCTTATGCACGTTATAATGTCCTTTGGTATCGCTTTTGTTATATGGAGTGGCAGTTATTTGATTGTTACCGGCAAAATTACAAGCGGTAACTTTGTTGCCTTCACCGCTGCTTTAATAATGTTATATAAACCTTTACGTTCACTTGGAAATTATTTTATTTCAATACAAAATTCCTTTATTGCCATTGATCGTATTTTTGAAATTTTAGGTTTACAGCCTCAAGTTAAAGATAAAGAAAATGCTTTAGAGTTAAACACCATAAAGAAAGGTATTACATTTAAAAATGTAAATTTTTCTTATGTTCCGGGGCGTGAAGTTTTGCATGATATAAATCTTGAAATACCTAAAGGAAGCACTTTAGCTTTGGTAGGTAATTCCGGCGGCGGTAAAACAACGGTTTCGGCTTTAATACCGCGCTTATACGATATTGAAAACGGCGAAATAAAAATTGACGGGGTAAATATCAGGGATTACAGCCAAAAATCTTTAAGAAAACAAATTGCAATGGTTTTCCAGGATAATTTCTTATTTTCCGGTACAATCAGGGAAAATATTTTGCTCGGTAACCCTGAAGTTAGCGAAGATGTTATTTGGTCCGCTTTGAAAAATGCCTGTTTGGAAGATTTC
>JBGVBB010000194.1:0-14319 GCA_045225155.1 Elusimicrobiaceae bacterium | reverse complement strand
TAATACTTTATATATCATTGATAAACCTTTTAACCCCAATATTTTATGTAAAAGGCAAGGTTTTTTATTGCATTTATTAGATTCATTTATTTGATTTTCTTCTTTCATAATTTCTCCTTATTTAAGCATTGTTTGCTTCTTTTAGTAATTCGCAGGCATGCTTAAAACCTGCGCTGTTTGCATCTGTACTGCCTATCATACGGGCGATTTCAAGTGCTTTATCTTTATCGGTTAAAGCCAAAACGCTGATAGCGGTTTTGCCCTGTTTTGCAAACTTTTCCACCCTAAGATGTTTATTTGCATAAGCAGCAACTTGTGCTAAATGTGTAACACAAAGTACCTGGCGGTTTTTTGCAAGTTTGGCCAAACTTTTACCTACAAGTTTTGCCGTATTTCCGCTGATACCTGTATCCACTTCATCAAAGATCATGGTTTGAACATCACCGGCCAAAAGCACCTTTAACCCAAGCATTAAACGGGATATTTCCCCGCCGCTAGCAATATTTCTTAAAGGGCGTAAACTTTGCCCGGCATTGGCGGAAAATAAAAATTCCGCTCTGTCAAAACCTTTCGGGCCCGGGAAATCTAAAGGCTCTAATGCCGCTTCAAAACGAACTTCACTGAAACCGAGCGGTTTAATTTCTTTGACCACTTGTTCACTTAAAAGTTTGGCGGCTTTTTTGCGTTGACTCCTTAAGCCCTCACTACAAGATATAAGTTTTTGGACCTGCTTTTCAAGTGCTTTATTTAAAGTTTGTATGTTTTCCTCTGCATTTTGCAAAGCATTTAATTTGTTTTCCAACTCAGTTTGCTTATTAAAAACATCTTCTAACGTCGGCCCATATTTTTGTTTTATTTTTTTAATTTCTTCCTGGCGGCTTAAAAGATTATCTAAAATTTGCGGGTCAATATCTAAGGTTTCCGCATAATCAACCAAAGCGGAAGAAATTTCCTGTGCGCTGTTTGCGGTTTGTGCAAGTTCTTTGGCAAGGTCCTCAAGGTTTTTATCCGTTTGGGCCATATCTTCCAAAATTTGTGCAGCTTTATTTAAACGCTCGCAAGCGGCACCTTCACTATCAAGCAAATCACATAAATCTTTTGCACTTTCTTTTAAATGCCCGGCATATTTTAAAGAGGGAAGTTTTTCATTTATTTCTTCTTCTTCGCCCTGTTTTAAATTGGCATCTTTAATTTCTTTTAACTGATAAGAATAAAGATCCAAAAGGCGCGCTTTTTCTTCCTCACTCATTTTGGCGGCATCGGCTTTGGCTTTTAAGATTTGGTATTCTTTATAAACTTCTTCGGTTTCTTTTAAAAGTTTTTCGTTTTTAGCAAAGTTATCAAGCAAAGTTAAATGTTCTGCCGGGTTAAAAAGTTTTTGGTGTTCGTGTTGGCCGTGGAAATCAATTAAAGAATTGCCGATTTCGTTTAATGCCTGCACACTGTAATTTTTCCCGTTAACTTTAACGGTATTTTTACCGTGGGAATCTAAAGAACGATACAAATTTAAATTACTTTCCAAATTATATTTTTGTTTAATATTTTGCGGCAAACCAACACCTTCGAAAGCGGCGGAAACTTCCATTTTATTTGCGCCTTGTTTTATAAGGCCACTGTCTCCGCGCGCACCCAAAACAAAACTTAAAGCCTCTATTACTATTGACTTTCCGGCACCTGTTTCGCCTGTAAAAATATTTAACCCCTTGGAAAGTTCCAAAGTTAGATTATCGATTAAAGCAAAATTTTTTATAGCAATGTTTTTAAGCATTTTTACAGTTACCGCCCCAAGTAAGTTTTTGGGTTAAAAGTTTAAAAAAATCATAATCTTTAGCAAAAATTATTTTAGCATTTAATGGGCTTCTTTTTATTTGCACCCTGTCTTTTTTGGATAATTTAAAAAACACTTGCCCGTCCAAGCATAAATGTGCTTCATTTTGCCCGTCAATAAACAAAGGGGAATTTAATTTTAAAACCAAAGGTCTTTGCGCCAAAGTATGCGGGCAAATAGGTGTTAAAGTAAAGGCTTCCAAAGAAGGTTCAAGTATCGGCCCGCCGGCCGCCAAATTATATGCGGTTGAACCTGTTGGGGTGCAAAGCATTATACCGTCGGCAAAATATTCTTTAAGTTCGCTTTTTTCGTAAAAAGTATTTAAGTGTATGGCACGCGCTTTGTTTGATTTTATTGTACATTCATTTAATGCGATACCTTTGAAAGCAATTTTTTTATTTCTTATAACTTGCACGTCAATTAAAGCCCTTTCCTGAAGGCAAAATTTATCTGTTTTTAAAGCCTTTAAAAGTTCTTTTATGTTTGCTTGTTTATCGTAAGTTAAAAACCCAAGATGCCCGAAATTAAGCCCAAGTATTTTTATTTTACGGTGCGCGGTCTTGCGGACAATTTTAAGTAAAGAACCGTCGCCTCCTAGTGAAAAAATTAAATCAAAATTTTGATTGATTTTAAAATTATCATAAGGTAGTATTTTTGTTTTTATCTGCTCTTTTTCAAAACTTGCTTTTAACTCTTTTGCTGCTTTAGAACAACTTTCGCGTTTTGAATTGAAAAATAGGGCTATATTCTTGAGTTCCATATACTACTATTCTAGCAAATTAAGGCCTGCTTCGTGTTTATCTGTCCGCTTTTTTACGCAAACTGCATTTTTTCAGCAAAGCAAAACAAGGGCAACCATGGTATTTTTCATATACCAACATACAAGGGCAATTCCATTTAAGGCCGTAAAGGCACATAGCAATTATTACGTAAAAAAAGTAAAAGAAAGCGTGATGGAAATATAAACCGAGCAACCCAAATACCAGCATCATTCCCGATTTAGAACGATAAGAAAAGGCCGTTTTCTCCGGTATTAAACTATACCCTAAATAAAGATGGATAAAAACAAACCCGAACAGAACCGGTAAATTTATCAAATTAAGTGCCGTACAATAAAGCAAAATCAAAGCAATTATAAGGCGTACTATTATACTGTTAAAACCACCTAAAGTAATGCTTAACATGTGTACATTTTTTTGATATAACAAATAATCACGGTTCTTCTCTAAAAGCAAATTTTCTTCCGCTTTAGCACGTCTATACATTAAAGGTAAAAACAAAGCACTTACAAGAATCATAGTAACGGCATTTGCCATAACAAAACTGCAACCCCAACTCCACAACAGTAAAGAAGCATACATAGGGTGCCTTGCCAAAGCATAAGCACCGGTGGTTTGCAAAGGGTGTTTTTCTTTAATTTCTATATCATCTGACCATAAAAGCCCTATATTGAATTTAGCCCTAATATGCCAAGCGGTAGCAAATATTACACAAAAGGAACCCAATGCAAAGAAGAAGTAATTAGCAATTTTCGGTAAATACACTTGCCCCCAAGAACCTATCCAAAAAGGAAAAAGTATTAATACCAAAAGCAACATTTCCCGTGTTGAAAAGAAATGTTTATTTTTCTTTTCAACTCTCGGGGTTTTTCCTTCTTCATATTGATAAAATTTCCATATAACGGCAGCTAAAAGGACCACACCGGTTATATATACCAAAGCAATACCTATTAAAAAAAGTATTGGGTCTTGGGCATTTTTACTTGCTTGTAACAACCATGTTAACATGGGTACGCCTCCAAATAATTAAAATACATACAGGAATGAAAATTAACGCTAAATATTGATATACGGTAAACCCAAACAATACACGCGGTTCTATACGCCAAAATTCAATTATAAAACGCATACATAAATAAGCAAGCAAATAAACCGGGAATAACAAATCAGGCCTTTTTGTATGCTGATAAAATTTATACAAACAAATTGCCGATATAAACTGAAACATACTCTCTATAAGTTGTACCGGGAAAGTTAAAGTACCCCCGCAACATCCGTTTAAATAACAACCTATTTTACCGAAACCGATAGCAATTGCTAAAGGAATCACAAAACGCCCCCCGAAACCACCTTTATGACGTGAACATGCTTTATATAAATTTATTGCCAAAAACGCCCCTAATATGCCCCCCATCACACTTTTACCTTGAATTATATAATTTGCAAACCCGTAAGACAGCCAAATAGGTATTTTTGCCCCTAAAATGGCCCCTATAAAAGCACAAGTATAATAAGGCAAACGTACATCTTGTGGAGGGCGTTGCATTGGCAATTTCCAAGCAGCCAATCCGCCTACCGCTAAACCGATGGAAGAACAAATCGCATATGCTAACATAATTAATTAGAAATTGCAACTATGCCCAAACAAGTAATAAATAATAAGAAAGGTATTGCAATTGCCACGCCCACTATAAGTAAAGCAACTATCCCTATCTTTTTACCTGTTGAAGTTTTTCCCTCCGGGCTTACTTGTTCGCCTTTAGAATTTCGTAATAACGATTGTTGTAATGCCTGATAATCTTGTTCCGCAGATTGATTATTTTTTTCTACCATTTTATTTTTCCTTTTAATGTGTTGTGTATGCAAAACGGAATAATTTTACCGTTTCCGACACTTACACCCGTACAACATTTTTGGGCGCGTTGCCAATCAAAAGTATCGGCATCCATAAAATTTTTTACTATGATGCGTACGATTTTCATATCCTTATGGCAAGAGCCGTTCCCTTGTGCAAATTCCTGCAATTTATCCAACATAAAATTTCCGCCCAACACACGCCCGACAAAACATTTACAAACATTCTTTTTCATGTAATCTAAAATTGTTTTATCAAAAGCAATGCGGTTAGATATTTGAGTTTTGCATTTGGAATAATCAACATAATCACCCAAAGAATAAACCTTTTTACCTTGGCAAAACAAAAAACCTAAACTGGTACAATTTTCATGTGAACAAGGTAAAGGGATTAAATCTTTATACTTCATATATCCGCTGTCTGCGATAGCCAACAAAATATCTTCTTGCAATACAGAAGGTATTTTTGTGCCTGTCGCACTGCCCACTTTTGTTAAACGTTGAAAAGTAATGCCCGATATATGTTTTAAATCTACCGCCAACTTTAAAATAGCAGGTATTTCTTTTAAATTTTCTTGATACACGGTAACTGCCAAACATATTTTAATTTCGGCTTTGTTTAATTTTTCTAAAATATTTTGTTTTTGTTTTAAGAGTGCTTTACCGCGAAGTGTTTTATAAATATTGTCATCAAATCCGTCAAATTGCAGATAAATTTCTATACGGTCTTTATGACGTTTGATAAAATTAAATATTACCGTATCCGTAAGCAAATTAAGACCGTTGGTATTAATTAAAATACGGCCTATATCTTCCTTCAAAGCAATTTGTAAAATCTCTTTAAGTTGAGGGTGCAATAAACATTCCCCTCCGCTGATTTGGAGAACATCCAAATGCCCTTTTTCAACGGTAAGAAGGGTTTGTAAGCGAGCCTTAAATTCTTCTGCGGAAATATGTTTATGTGCTTTTTTACCGAAGTAACAAATCGGGCAAGATAAATTACAGGCATCGGTTATTTCAATAAGACCGGTGCAAATATGTTGTTTATGTTTTTCGCACCAACCGCAATCTTCACCGCAATTACCGTTAAAAGAAGTTATGGCTTTAAACGGTTTACCTTCAACGTCATATGTTTTATCAAAAAAGCGTTGAGCGTCTTTGGCTATTTGGACTGAAAATGTTCCGTGTTTGGGGCAATTCTTATGCAACCAAACATTGCTTCCTTTCTGCTCTTTTACGGCATCTACCGTTTCTAAGCAGACGGGGCATATTGCTTTTGTCTTCTGTTTCACACTACTATTCTAGCAAATTAAGGCCCTATAAGGTACTAAATGTGCAAAAGTGTGCCAAATAATATACAATATGTTTAGAATAATCATTTAAGGAGACATTATGCAAAACAATACCCCCCAAGAAAATTATATTGAAGTTTTAGACAAAGGCTTTGTTAAATTAGTTGATTTTATGGGCTCTGATCTTAGGGCGGTAAGTTCTGCGCGCGTTTCCTTCGGCGGCGTAAGTAAAGGTGAAGAGAAAGATAAACTTTTAATCAAATATTTGGTTGAACACGATCACCACTCCCCTTTTGAACATTGTTGTTTTCAATTCCACATTAAATGCCCTATTTTCGTCGCACGCCAATGGATGCGCCACCGCATTTGTTCCTATAATGAAATCAGTGCACGTTATACGGAAGTTAAAGACGAATTTTATATTCCTGCGGAATTCCGCGTACAAGATATCGCAAACCGCCAAGGCAGTGTGGTAAGTAAAGATATAGACAATAAAGCCTTGCTTGAAATTTATAATAAAAGTGTTGAAGCTTCTTATGAAAGTTACAAAAAACTTTTGGCAGCAGGCGTCGCACGCGAAATGGCACGTTGTGTTTTACCCGTCAGCCAATATACACAATTTTATTGGACGGTAAATGCCCGTTCTTTACTGAACTTTATTAAACTTCGCGCTGATAGTCACGCCCAATACGAAATCCGCGTATATGCCGAAGCAATTAAAAAGATTTTTAAGGAAAAATTACCCTGGACTTGGCAAGCATTTGAAAACTTAACCAAAGAAGAAAAATAGGAGTTTTTATGAGAGTTCTCGGCATGATAATGGCAGGTGGTAAAGGTGAACGCCTTTTCCCTTTAACAAAAGAGCGTTCAAAACCGGCCGTGCCTTTCGGCGGAAAATACAGAATTATCGATTTTGTTTTATCTAACTTTGTAAACTCAAACATATTTTCCTGCTATATTTTAGTGCAATATCTCTCGCAATCTTTGATTGAGTATGTCCGCAGTTCATGGCCAACACAAGGTATCAGTAAAGACCATTTTTTGACCGTCGTTCCTCCGCAAATGCGCCTTGGTGAAATTTGGTATAGGGGAACAGCAGACTCTATAAGACAAAATATCAGTTTGATAAACGATTTTCAACCCGATTTAATTGCCATTTTCGGTGCAGACCATATTTACCGTATGGATATCAGTAAGATGATAGATTTTCACGTCAAAAACAATGCTGATGTAACAGTTTCCGCAAACGTAGTTCCGTTAAAAGATGCAAGGTCTTTCGGTATAATGACAGTTGATAACCAAAACAGAATTATAAATTTTGAAGAAAAGCCCGATAATCCAAAATGCATCCCCGGGCACCCGACAAAGGCTTATGCATCTATGGGCAATTATATTTTCAGTAAAAATGTTTTGCTTAAAATATTGCAACAAAAATATTGCGATATTCCATCATTAGACTTCGGGAAAAATATTATTCCCGTAATTTTAAAACAATACAGAACTTTTGCTTATGATTTCCCGTCACAAAAATTACCGGGTGTTAAAAGTTATGAGGAAAAGGGCTATTGGCGCGACGTAGGCACAATACAATCTTTTTGGCAAACCAATATGGATCTTTTAGGTGAAAAACCGAAATTTGATTTAAACAATCCGCTTTGGCCGATAAATACCTCTGTCCATAACCTTCCGCCAACCGCTTATTTAGGCGGTGAAATTATAAACAGTACTGTAAGCAACGGTTGCCGTATCGCTAAAAATACCGTAATAAAAAATTGTGTTTTGGCAAGCAATATCGTCGTGGAAGAAGGTGCGGTTTTGGAAGACAGCGTGATTATGGACAATTGCGTTATCGGTAAAAATTGCCACATCAAAAAAGCAATTATTGACCGTTTTAATGTTTTACCAAACGGCATGAAAGTCGGCCTAGATAAAGAAGAAGACAGCCAAAATTACTTTATTGATCCGTCGGGTATTGTAATTATTCCGCGCGGAAGAACAAAATTTTTATAATGGAAATAAATTTATTTTATCAAACAAAATTGCCGCCGTATTACAAAAAAACAAAATTGTATAAGGCGGCAGTTTCTTTTGCAATCGGCAAACAAAAAAATAGATTTGAAAATATAAATATTGTTATCGTTTCGCCTAAAGAAATTTTAAGAATAAATAAAGAATTTTTAGGCCACAACTATGTAACGGATGTTATTACATTTGAAAATCCTTCCCCGGTAAACAATAAAATTTATGCAGATATTTTTGTTTGTTTTGAGCAAACAAAGAAACAAGCGCGAGAACTTGGAAAGCATTATCGCAAAGAATTTTTAACGGTCATAATTCACGGTATTTTACATCTTATCGGTTATGATGATAACACCTTCAAAAAACGCAACGAAATGAACGCCGTTGCCGAAAATATTGCCACAAAATTTTTGAAGAAATTTATTTAATACTGGTTTTGATTTCTTCTCGTTGTATATCAGAAACCTGCCTGGAAGAATTATCTGTGATTTGTTCTGTTTTAGCATTATGAGAGTAATTTAATTTAGAATCTCTATTGAATTTTTCAGAAAATAAAAGCCATAATATAGCTAATACTAACAAAATAAGCCATTTAATAACTTTTCCCTGTTTTTTATCTTCAATAAACTGGCGATCCTAAAACCGCTAATTAAGGCAATAATAAGAGCTATAGGGGAAAGAATTATTAATAATATAAAAATTACACCTGTCAAACTAATATCCATAAAATTCTCCTTTTCAATATTATAACAAAAAACAAATCTTTTATATTATTTCAATCTTTTGAAAATTTTTGAAAAATTTACAGATTTTAATGCAATAAAAGTATTTATCTGAAAATTTTCGAAAAATTTACAGATAAACCTATGCCCACATGCTTTTATTTGAAAATTTTTTTAAAAATTATATATAATAGGTGTATGGAAACATTAGAAAAAGCACCTTCTTTTTTTGATATTTTAAAGAAATATCCGAATTTGTTAAAGATATTTGGAACTATTCCTGTCGAAGAAACAAAAAAATGGCTCGCAGAATACAAATACTGGAGTGAATTCAAATATACAAAATTTCCGCCAAACATTACCCCGGAAATAGCCTGGATAAAAAGGGAATTTGATATTTTGTCTCAAAGAATCAATTCTCCCGTTTATGATAAACAAAAACGCTATTTCTCTTTTTGGGTTTCGCCACGTGCTCAACAAATTATGTATCAAATAGATAGAAGCATTTCTTCCACTATGCCTTTACAAGACTTAAGAGACAACTCAGAAAATGGAAAATATTTAATGTCTTCTCTCATAGAAGAAGCAGCTAATTCAAGTATTATAGAAGGGGCGGCAACCACCCGGCGGCAAGCAAAAGAACTTATTGCTTCAAATAAAACTCCTTCTAATAAATCAGAATGGATGATAATTAATAATTTTAAAGCTATCAAATATGTTAAAACTGTTAGAAAAGAGCCCTTAACTTTAGAACTAATTCAAAAAATACACACTATTATCACAAATAATACCCTATCTAATCCCGAAGAAATCGGAAAATTTAGAGAAAGTCCACAAGATGATAACATAGTTATCGAAGATGATGCCCAACACGTGTTATATAGGACCCCTCCAGGAAAGGAGGTTATTCCTAGGTTACAAGAAATTATAGATTTTATTAATAAAAGTGAAGAGCAAGCTGCTCCTTTTATTCATCCTATTATAAAATCCATATTACTGCACTTTGCTATTTCTTATATTCACCCTTTTACAGATGGCAACGGTAGAACTGCTCGGGCATTATTCTATTGGTATATGCTAAGAAATAATTATTGGTTATTTGAATATCTATCTATTTCAAAATTAATGATTGCAACACATGGGCAATATAATAGAGCCTTCCTTTATTCAGAATATTCTGATAATGATCTAACATATTTCATAAATTATCATTTGGAAATTATCTCAAAGGCTCTTACTGAGTTCGAAAATTATTTACATAAACAAAAAGTTGATTTCCAGACAGCAGAACCTTTATTTAAAAAATGGCCCGAATTAAATTTTAGGCAAAAAGATTTATTAATCAATGCTTTAAAAAATCCCACAAAAAATTATGTCATTAAAAGTCATAGCATATTGCATGATATTACTGTTCCCACCAGCCGCGCTGATTTTTTTGGATTAGTTAAGTTAAATTTATTTACAAAAGTTAAACGAGGTAAACAACTTGTATTTATTCCTATAGAATCTTTACAAGAAGTATTACTGAAAAGAAAAAAATAATTTTTTGCCGAAAATATTGCACAAAAATTTTTGAAGAAAATTTAGTAATTATAAGTCACCGTCTACATATTTGAAACCTAACGGTTCATAAATTGACTTGCACATTTTTCTACCGAAATCAGTACTTTCTGTCACGCAAGAACAATACCATCCATCAGACATTGGAGAATCATTATTGTAATAGTTATCGCCACCCTGAGTGCAATAAATATCATACATAAGATCATCTGCCTCATTCATTCTTACAATTTCTATTGACCCGCCAGTAGTATCTATACCGGCACCGTAATTAAAAAAATTTGTATGGTAGGTACTATATTTCCATTCTCCGCCAGATAATTCCACATCCGCCAAATCTTCATAAGAAATCCACCTATTCGTTGGTAAACCGTTAGCCGTAATGTATAATTCTATTTGTTTTTTGATTGTGGACAGATTCATCAGTGCCTCAGCAGATTTTGATTTTTCAACCGCTTTTTGATATTGCGGTAAAGCAATTGCGGCAAGTATGCCGATAATTAAAACAACTACTAATAATTCAAGTAAAGTAAAACCCTTTTTCATAATATCTCCAAATTTTTTCAAATGATATATATATTATGAAAAAAAAAAAAAAATGATGTCAAGAAAAATTAAATAAAACAAAAAACTACCGTAAGTTTTCACCCACGGTAGTTTTTGTTAATTAATAGTCAGTTAATTTATTTTTCTGCCGGAAGTTCTTTGTCTGCTTTATCTTTTTCGCCTTTAGCAAAAGGGCAACCTTTATCACCCTTTTCCCCTTTAGCGCAAGGGCAACCTTTTTCGCCTTTTTCACCTCTGGGGCCTTTGAAAAAATGACCTCTATGACCGGGGCCTTTCATACCTTCATGCCTTGGGCCTTTAAAGTCTTCCCCGTCTTTAAAAGGAGGCCTAAACAACATGGGCTTTTCACCGGAAATTATTTTCTTTGTAATTTCATCTACATGTTTAGTTTTTTCTTCCTCACTTTTCATTTTTTCAAGTTTGGCTTTCATTTCGGTAACGCGTTTTTCAAGTTCCGCAGTGCGTTCTTCCATGCGTTTTAAATGCTTTTCATAATTTTCGGAAACCTTGGTTTTGATTTCTTTTTCAATGGAAGGTTTCTTCTTGTCTGAGGCTTTATTATATTTCTCAACAAGTTTATTCATTTCTTCAATGTTTTTCTTAACATCGTTTTTAGCGATATCTTTTGCACTGACAAAAGATGCTCCGCCGACTAACAATGCTAAGGAAAGTACTGCAAGTGTTAACTTTTTCATAATATCTCCTATATTTCTTGCATGTAATAAAACAGATCTTCAATTTCTGTTTCCAAATCTGTCAGGTTATCGTCCGTTTCTTCAAAAATTGTTGTCGGTGTTTGAACTATAACCGTTGGCTTTTTTGATGCGAACTCAAAAGCCGTAAAGCCGAGTATAAGTGCAAAAGCAGCGAATACCGTGGCCGGATAAACCCATCTAAAACCTTTAAAACTTTTCAAGAACCCGAAGTTAAAACTTGTTGTTTTTTCTTTAGCAACTACTTCGGCTGCTGAAAAGGCAGGGGCTTGCTTGGGTGCCAAAGATGCCGTTGTCAATGCACAAATATGCAAGATATTTTGGCACTCTTTACAAGTTTTTAAATGCTCTAAAAATGCCGGCGTTTTTGCATCATCAAGTTCGCCGTAAGCGTAGAGCAAAGCATTATTTTCTTGTTTACAAGGCATATTCTTCCCCCAAACTGTTTTGCAATTTTTTAATTGCTCTGTTTAAACGTGCAAGTGCTGTTCCGAGCGGGCAATTTAAAACCTCTGCAATTTCCTTAAAACTTAAATATTGACGGAGCAAAATAATTTCTTTATCTTTCTCCGGCAATTCTTCAATTTTAGCAAGGATATTATCTAAAGAAATTTTTGAGATTACCTCTTTTTCCGTATTTTCTTTAGACGGGAAAATATCCGCACTTTCGTCTTCCGGCAAACTTGCATATTTAGTATTTGCGCGGAAATAATCCGTTACATTATTCCTTGCAACCGTAAAGAGCCATGCTTTAAAATTGCCTTCTTCACGGTACTTGTTAATTTGCTTTAAGGCCTTTACTAAAGTGTCTTGATAAATATCTTGTGCGGCTGCTTCATTTTTGACACTGTAAAATATAAAGGAATATAAACTCTCTTTATACTTTTCTACAATCAAGCCAAAAGCCTCAAAGTTACCGTCCTTTACGGTTTGTATTATTTCTTGCTCGTTTATCTCTTTCATACCAGTAAAACGCAGAACCCCTAAATTTTATTGCATTATATTTTGAATTGTAGCAAAATTAAGAGAATAGCGCACAGCAAAAATATGTGCGCTACTAGATATTTTTGAAAGATAAAACCGTAAAATATTATTTCTTTTTAGAAAAATTTAAACTTTTTACATCTTCTTCTATATCTTCCAAATCTTGCTCATGCTCTATTTCTTCTGCTAAAATTTTGACAAGAATTTTGTTTGTTACAGGGTCACGCCCGGCAAGAATTTTGATAAGCCTATTATATGCATTTATCGCACAACGCTCTGAACGCAAACTTTGTTGCAAGATAACCCTGGAATCAGGATCTTCGGGCGCTTCGTAACCGCAAGCGGAGTATTTATACCAAGCTTTAGGCTCAATTATCGGCGAACCGCCAAGTTCAATGATACGTTTGGCAATTTTCTTTGCATGCTCTAATTCTTCGGCAGCGTGTTCCTCAAGTTCCGCTACCAAACTTTGGCGCGGCAAACCGCTTGCCACTTGTGCACCCTCCATATATTGAATATAAGCAAGCCATTCGTCACAATAGAGTTTATTTAATTCATCTATCAATATATGAACCCTTACCCCTGCTTTAGATACTATATTTATTGCTTCTTTTCCCATACTTACCCCCTAACTATTTTATATTAATTAAAATAGTTAATTTAGATTATCATTTATTTAACACTCTGTCAAGTATTTAATGTCTCATCATGGGATTAGTATTAACTAAGGAAAAATTTGTTTCATCAGGAATAATAATTTCTACGCCGTACCATTGTTTAAGGGTTTTCTTATGTTGTGCGGAACGATGTCTTACAAGGTCCAAATAGGTTATAGTTAAATTTTTTGTCGGTCCGGGAACTATATAGATCATATCGGTATAAACTTTTTCTTTCCCTTTTTCTTTAGCTAAATATATTTGTGAATCTCTTTCTTTAAAATTTTTATACAAACTAAAATACGGAATAATAACTAACGGGGAAATTATTAAACAATATATCGCAAAAAATAATGTAATATATTTTAATAGATATACCTTATAAACATCTCTAAATAAATCTAGCAAAAACAAAAAACTTATTAAACAAAAAATACCTGCCGAAAAATATGCCCTTTCCGGAACTAAAGGTGCCGCAAATAAAACAAAAGCCAATACAAAACCGCATATAAGGAAAAATAAACTTAAAATAAATTTTTCTTTTCTGATAACTTCAGTTTTTTTATCATAAGCAATAAACAACAGGGCAATAAATGTTATAACGGGCAAATAATAAAGCGCTTTTAAGAATCTATCAAAGTGATGTAAAGAAAATAATAATTTATTACTTAAATCAGAATTAACAAAGAAAGTATAAATATAATTTTCGTGCAACCTTCTGTAACTTCCTCCTGAACCGAAGAGGAGTGCTAGTCCTAAAACAATACCGAAGAAAGCAAAATAAATATATTTAGGGATTTGTATTTTCTTGTATTTACAAAATAAAATGAAACATAAAGAAATACCAAACATCATAGGTCCGGTATTTTCATTAGACATCCCTGATACAAAACCTATAAATAAACAAAGTAAATTTATATACCAAACATCTTTCAATTTATTCCCCTGATAAGTAAATCTATATAAACAAAGTGTTATTAAACAAAATAAAAAAGGCCAACTGTAATTAAATGCCCCACACGTCCAAAATAAAGTATAGGAAGGGGACGGTATCATAAATAAGTACATCAAACAAATAAGTAAAAAAGGCAAAATATCCGCTTGATTATTTATATTTAATTTACGACCTTTGACGAAATAGAACAAGAGAAAAGGTATACATAATTGAACAAAAGGATTCATTAACTCAAAAAACAATTTAAATTTTAAACCGAAATACAAACCTGCTATTGCTACTAAATTAAAAAAACGCGGGGCTTCTGTTAATATTTGCATTTTAATGGTTTGAAGAAAATCTGCCCGGGTAGCAATATGAAATCTAACATCATCCGAAGTGAAAGGATAT